>CAYRLM010000122.1:0-7535 GCA_964425035.1 uncultured Ruminococcus sp. | reverse complement strand
AATCGTGGACTGCCCGCAAGAGCAGCCCACGATTTTATGTTATCTGAAATAGGTATCAGCCAGCTCCCTGAGCTTTGCGGCGAGCCTGTCCGTGGTCTTTCCCGGAAGCATTCTCCAGCGCCAGTTTCCGCCCACGGTGGAGGGAACGTTCATGCGTCCTTCCTTTCCGAGACCAAGCACGTCCTGCATCGGTATTATCGCCAGCTGCGCCGGGCTTGCATACACCGCCCTGATACAGCTGCTGCTGAATTTCTCGAATATCCCGGTGTGAAGATAGCGCTTCGCCATGGCACGCGACTTGATGTCCGCCTCTTTATACCACTGCATCACCGTCATGTTGTCATGCGTTCCGGTATAGGCGCAGCAGTTTGCGGGGTAATTGTGCGGCAGATGGTCGTTGTCGGTGTTGTCAGGATTAAAGCCGAACTGAAGCACCCTCATTCCCGGGAAGCCGGTGTCGCCGAGCAGCTTCTTCACGCTGTCGAAAATATCACCGAGATCCTCTGCGATTATGTTCACATCGCCGAGGTCGTTCTTTACCGCATTGAAAAGCTCCATGCCGGGGCCTTTTTCCCACACTCCGTGTTCCGCGGTCTTATGACCGAACGGAATGGCGTAATAGGTATCGAACGCCCGGAAGTGATCTATACGCAGCATATCGTAATTTTCCTGCGATTTGCCTATGCGCTTTAGCCACCACCGGTAACCTGTTTTGCTCATTTCCTCCCAGTTGTACAGCGGATTTCCCCAAAGCTGTCCCGTGGCTGAGAAAAGATCCGGCGGAACTCCCGCAACACGCTTCGGGTTCAGGTTTTCGTCCAGCTCGAACAGCTCCGGCTGCGCCCAGACATCGGCGCAGTCAGGCGAAACATATATCGGGATATCGCCTATGACCTGTATTCCGTTCTTGTTGCAGTAACGGTGAAATCTGTCCCACTGCCGCCAGAAAATATACTGCACGAACTTTTGGAAACGGATCTCATCCTTTAACTCGTCCGTCCACCGCTTAACGGCGTCCGGCTTACGGTATTTTATATCTTCGTCCCATTCCGTCCAGGGTCTGCCGCCGAATTTCTCCTTGAGCGCAGTGAACAGGGCATAATCGTCCAGCCATTCCTGCTCGTCCATCACGAAAGAGGTATAGCCAACGTCGTCCGTGAACCCGGCATACGCTTCTTTCAGCAGCGCCAGCTTCACCGTGCGTATCTTGTCGTAATCCACAAACGAGGGGTCTGCGCCGTAGTCCGCTTCCTCCACGGACTTCTTCGCAAGATATCCGTTCTCCGCAAGCTCGTCAAGATTAATCAGCAGCGGATCTCCGGCAAACGAAGAAAACGGCTGATAGGGCGAGTCGCCGTAGCCGGTAGGCCCGATAGGCAGAACCTGCCAGTATTTCTGTCCGGCGCTCCTGAGCCAGTCGGCAAAGCGCTCCGCCTCCGCACCGAACGTGCCTATTCCGTAGGCAGACGGCAGACTGGTAATATGCATGAGTATTCCGCAGCTTCTCATGGTTATTCTCCTTATTTGTCCGATATGCACGAAGTGAGCGACAGCAAACGTATGTGCAAGGACTTTTGATATAATAATTATAGTACATTTTCCTGCCGTTGTCAAGTACGCAGCGGTTGACAATTTGCAGCGGGGGTAGTATAATATAATTCAGAATTATGGCAATACCGTACAATTGCGGTCGGCAGACAATGCAGTGAATTGTTTTGCCGAACCGACGCCGCAGCCGCACGGCAATAACCGTGCGGTATAGCCCAAACCTTGCGTGGAGATAATATGACCGAAATAACCGTTACAAAAAACGACGCCGGACAGCGCGCCGACCGCTTTCTCACAAAAGCATACCCGAACCTTTCGCTGCCGCTCATATGCAAGCTGATGAGGAAAAAGCGCATAAAGCTAAACGGCGCACGCACCGAGCCAAATGCCAAGCTCTGCGAAGGAGATGTGTTCAGATTTTATCTCAGCGACGAGCTTCTGGATACAGGCGGCAGGACAAAGCAGGCGGATTTTCGTGAGGTGCCGCCGCAGCTTGATATAATTTATGAGGACGAAAATATCCTGCTGTGCGACAAGCCTGTGGGAATGGTGGTGCATGAGGACAACGACAACACCTCCGACACGCTGATAAACCGCATAAAATGCTACCTCTGGAACAAGGGCGAATACGACCCGGACAACGAGCTGAGCTTTGCGCCGGCGCTGTGCAACCGCATCGACCGCAACACCGGCGGAATAGTCATCGCCGCCAAAAACGCCGAGTCGCTGCGTGTGCTGAACCAAAAAATCCGTGACAGAGAGCTTGTCAAGCTGTATCTCTGCCTTGTCTGGGGGAAGCTCCCCGAAAAATCCGCCGTGCTCACCGCATATCTCGAAAAGCTGCCGGACGAGAACCGTGTAATAGTATCAGACCGTAAAACCCCGTCCAACCGCACCATAAAAACAAAGTACCGTGTTTTGCGAGAATTCTCTGACCGCAGCCTTGTGGAGGCAGACCTGCTCACCGGGCGCACTCATCAGATAAGGGCGCATTTCGCCCACATCGGACACCCCTTGCTGGGTGACGGCAAATACGGCAGCAACAAGGACAACAGGCAGGTCGGAATGAGCTTTCAGGCGCTGTATTCCTACAAGCTGCGGTTTGAATTCACCACTCCGTCGGGCTGCCTTGAATATCTGAACCACCGTGAATTCACCGTTAAGGATATCAACGGGATATGGTTCATGGATAAGGCGCAATAATAAACATCAATCAGCTATTGCAATTTTCAGAAAAAAGGTGTATAATAAATGTGTTACGGTTATAATGCCGCAAAAAGGACAGATTTGAATAAATGTCCCTAATATTATTCGGAGGATAATAAAATGGCAGAGAATGAAGTACTTATCGAAACATCGGCACGTCACGTTCATGTGACTCAGGAAACTCTGGAGGTTCTTTTCGGCACGGGCGCACAGCTCACCAAGAAGAAGGATCTGTCCCAGCCCGGGCAGTTTGCAAGCGAGCAGCGCGTCACGGTGGTAGGCCCCAAAAAGGAGCTTGCTAATGTCAGCATTTTAGGCCCGGTTCGTTCTGCGGATCAGGTAGAGCTTTCCGCTACCGACGCACGTTCCATCGGTCTTGGCATTGATATCCGCGAGAGCGGCGACATTGCCGGTACACCCGGCTGCACGCTGCGCGGCCCGTCAGGCGATGTTACCATCAAGGAGGGCGTTATCGTAGCAAAGCGCCATATTCACCTTACCCCTGAAACCGCCGAAAAGCTCGGAGTGAAGAACAAGGACATCGTATGGGTAAAGACCAATACCAACGGCAGAAATGCCATTCTTGGCGACGTTGTCATCAGAGTCAGCGATAAATTTGCCGACGCTATGCATATCGACACCGACGAGTCCAACGCCATCAGCGCAGTACCCGGTCTGATGGGCACCATCATAAAGAGCCTGTGATATCTATCCCCTGCTCCGATGGAACAGGGGATATTTCTATTTTGCTTATACCTATTTTTTGACGTAATGCGACGTTTTTTCCGTTGACACAAACGTAAAAATTTGGTATAATAAATGCAGGGCATTTATTATAGATTAAAAGTCCTCGCACATACGCAAATCGCAAATCTTTTTCGCATGTCCGTTTCGGATAATCGGAGCTTCATATTATATTTTATAAGAAATCAAATTATCCGAAAAATGTTCAAATATAAGGACAATTTACAGAAAAAATCAAGGAAAGGAGGACAAAATGCCAACAGACCAGGAGTTAAAAGAAAAAGAAGCCGCTCCGGAGGAGCTGTCCGAAATGCAGTTCTCTGCGCATATCACCGAGGAATACACCGAGGATTGCGCAGAAGAATACACCGAAGAAGCCCCTGCCGTCGCCGAACAGCCCGATTCGGATCAGGATGAGATTTATCGGCGCGACCGTGAGCTGCTTGCGGCGCTGGACGAGGTTCTGCAAAAAAACACCGCTCCCCCGCCCATAAAACCGCCCCCGAAAAAACGCTTCTACCTGCGCCGTATTACCGTAGGCACAATGCAGCGTGGCGTGGGCATACTTTCGCTGGCACTTACGCTGATAATGATGGGGATTGCCTTGATATGCCTGCTGTTTTCGGGTACGCCGGATTATTCGCTGCTGATAAAGCTTTCACCCGTTGCAGCGGTATTGCTCGGTGCGGAGATTATTCTCAGCTGGCTCGCTTCCGACGGGAAAATACGCATACATATTCCCTGCGTATGTGCAAACGCCGCAATAGTTGCGTTATGTTGCATACTTGCGGCTGCGCTCAGCAGCAGCATAACAGAAACCGAGCAGAAATTCAGCAACCGCAGCGCAGAGGCGTACATTTACGACCTGAGCTATGCTAAGCTGAGGCACACCGCCGACATCTCAAAGCTGACAGTGGACGTAAAATTAAATCTTGAAGGCGGAATAAAACGCACAGACAACGAGCTTACCACCGCCGACAACATCAGTATTGACGTAGAACTTGACGGAAATTACACTTCTCCGTCTGAATTTGCAGCCGAATGCCGCAGTATCATCAAGGTTTTCCGCGAACTGGACATACCTGCGGACAGCTTCAGCTTCACCTCTCAGACGCGGCTGATGAGCTTCGCACTGGATATCGACGGAAGCTATCAGCAGGATTTTTCAGACAGTAAGCTTACCGACATGGTACGCTATGTTTTTATTGAGGATTACGACTATATTCAGGATCTCGCAGACTTTACCGAGGAATCGGACGAAGCCGCAACAGAAGATTGATTTTTGCTATCATTATTTACTGGAAAGGATATTATTATGTTCACCAACGAAATGACCGAAGAGCTGGGAAGCTGCATTGCCAGACAATTCCCCGATGAAGGAGTGTACCGTATTTCCCGTGTGGAGGAATGGCTCTCCACCAACGGATATACTCTTGAAAAGCTGGGCTTTAACGATTTTCACGAGCTTATCGCCGCAGCCCCGGAGCTGTTCGGAACTCCAAGATACAATCAGGACACCTATGTTATTGTAAAACACTGCCGCAATTCCGACGATGACAACAGACACCCGGCGGACAGCTTCTTCGGCAGCAAGAGCATAAACCTCAACGACGATATAATCGAAATGTCGCAGCAGTCGCTGTACGCCCTCACAAAGGTGCTGGGCAACGGGCTTTCGGTTCAGGAGATGAAGCAAAATATATACGACAGCTTCACCGGTGCGAAAGAAAACGGCAAGCTGGATTTTCTGTCGGACAGATATGTGTTCCCGATAGATTACTGCAGCGACGGATACCTTGTGAACGGTATAATAACGAAAAATCTCAGCTCAAGGGGAAAGAGCCTGTACTTCTCGTTTGAAAAAACAAACATTTTCAGCCTCACCGCACTCGAACAGAAACGCACCGTCCCCGAAATCACAGAGATAAGCAACGAGGATAAGGCGGAGATATACCGCCTGCTTACCGCAAATTTCCCGTTTGACGTTCCGCAGCATATGGCGGCTGTCAGCAAGCTGCTTTCGGATAATCACATCGACCGCACGCGCTACGGCTTCTTCAAGATGAAGGACATGCTCTCTCAAATAGAATTTCTTGAACTGAACGACGTGGTTCTCGGCGGAGTTCCGCAGGTGATGGTAACACTGCACCGCTCTGCGAATCTGCAGGCCTCGGTCTATGACCCGGTACGCAGCTGGCAGCGCAGCGAGGAGCACACATATTCCGCCGCTTCACACACAGACCGTTATGTTCGCCCGGAGTTTTCTCCTGCCGCTACCCATCAGACCGGCGTTGCAATACCTACGGGTCAGCTCGAGGAATTCTGCAACCTGCCCCCGAAGCCGCTGCTGATACTCATTCAGTTCCTTGAACGCTCCGGCACACGCCGCACCACGCAGGAACTGCGTCAGGATCTTTCCGATGACTTCAACGCCGCACGCAGCGAAAACCGCATTCGCTTCTACGAGGGTAAGATGATATTCCCCTGCCGCTGGCGCAGATCCGACGGCACTCCCGTGGAGATAACCCTGAAGCCCTCAACCTATGATGGCAGACCGTGGTTTTTGAGCTTTGTGGATACAATTTCAAGAGATCCCGCACAGCGCAGCATACAGCCCGGCAGACGTCTTGAGAATTTTGCATTCCTCGGCAGCTGGAGCGCATTCCTGTCCGAGCTTGCGGACAAGGCTCTGTTTGAAAACTGGGACTTCGCCGACTCTCCGCAGAAGGATCACCATATTCTTATACAGTACATCAAGTATACCTTCTACCGCCTTGTCCGCGAGGACAAGATATGCATTTCGGGCGACAAGCAGTTTGCATGCTTCAACACGGGATTGGTAGACAGGCACTACGATGATATCTATGCCTGCTTTATGCCCAACGACCCCGGCAGCGAAACCGAATGGAAGTTCAGCGGCTTCTGCACCGCAGCGTCACGCACTCTGGGAAAGCAGATCGTGAATTATTTCAGTCCCCTGCCCCAGCCGCCGGAATACTTCAAGCACGGCGAGCAGCTGTTCTTTGACCTGTCGCGTCAGCTGCTGACGGATTTCGACCACATCATCATCGACAACATCAGCCGCCTGCCCGTGCAGTTCCTGTACGACCAGTTCACCGACTGCCCCGAAGCACGCAGGATCACTGAGGAGCTTCGCACCGCAGATTACCGCAGAAAGCACGACCTCTATGATCAGCTCAGGACGACAGTATCCGAAAACGACCGACTGTTCATACGAATCCAGAACCGCATAAAAGACTCCATAGAGCTTGCAAGGAAGAGAGTCAGCCGCAACTACAAGACTGCGATACCGTCCTATTATCCCAAGCGCAATACCATGTCGCTCATGCTCCCTCTCTGCCTTGTGAACGAGGAAGTGCCGGACGTTGCTCTGGTAGTGGAGCAGACCGCATCGGGCAACTATCAGGGTCAGACGATACTCACGCTGTCACAGGCTTATGTGGACGCCCGTCTGCTCTGCCAGCTGAACAGCGAATGGCTTACTACCAACATACACTCCGACGAAACGGACGAATCTTCGGAGGATATAGCGGCAGAATGAGCTTTGAAGAAGAACTTGCACCAATAGGCTTTAACAGCAAGGAATATCTCAGGCGGTTTGATAAAATGCCGCAGCTGTACATGGAATGCCTTGTGCTCTATATCAAAAGCAACGACATTGAGAGGCTGAACACGCTGTTCGGCGAGGGCAAATGGCAGGATGCGTACGACTGCGCCCATACGCTCAAGGGCTCGTCGGGAAATCTCGCTCTGATGAAGCTGTGGAAGCTCTACGAGGAGATCGTGGAAATACTCGGCGGCAGCGAGCCAAAAAGCGCCGCTCACCTGATCAAAAAGGCGTCCGCACTGGAAGCACAGCTGAGAGAAATCGCCAAAACCATGAAAAAGGGAAAGCGTTCTTCCGCATGGTATAACGAGCTGTAAAGGCTTGAAATAATAAGGGCTGTACTCTGTGCAGCCCTCAGCTTGTCGAAAAAACCCGCCGCAGCGGAATAAAAGTTTTCGGTCCAGCCTTT
>CAYRLM010000121.1:0-7540 GCA_964425035.1 uncultured Ruminococcus sp. | reverse complement strand
AAGTGGTATAATAAAATCAAGAAACCGTGTCGGCTCGCCGGTTAAACCGATTGAAAAAACTTTGGATATGGCGCTTAATCCCGAAACGTATGCTTTTGAAGTGGCGAAGAAATACAAAATAAATTTAAAAGCAGGAGGTAAGCCCGTTGAAGTAGTTTACGATGACAGCCTAGTTCAATATGGCAAGACTTTTGAGAGCGAACCACACAAAATACGGTTGGGGCATATGGCTTATATAAACGAAGAAGAACTTGCAAATACGATTGCGCATGAACTTAATCATTGCAGGAGTTTTGCAAGAGGCGGAAATGCGCCTGAAGCAACAGCATATGCTGCGGGAGAATCTTTGGCGGCATATATAAGGGGTGAACGATGATGAGAAAATGGAAAGATGACGATACTAATTTTGATACTCTTGCAATTGAAGCGGTAATGAATAAAAAGAAACCAATAGCTCGGTGCTGCAGCCAGCCTGAATTTCATGTTTATGGTTATGTTCATTCTCGTAATCGGGGCAGTTTATGGGCATGGTGCAGTAATTGCGGCAGATTTTCTCACCTTGACGGTATTAAATTCCCCGATGAATTTAAAAATGCAGATGGCATAGAATTTAAATTCCTATGTGCTATCCCTGATTATCTTGAGGAGAAAAAGGATATTGCCGATAAACAACTGGCAGAATATCTTGCTTCATAGAAATGTTGACTCTAAGTGTGTTGGTAAAGAGAGCTTGAAATCCTAGGCTAAGAAATATTAAAGCGTTCCGAAAGGGGCGCTTTTTTTATGCCCGGCGAGCGGCAGACAAATCAGAGGGGGAATTGAAATGACAGCTGAAACAAGGCACAAGGCGCTTGACCGAATACACAAAAAATACCCTGCGGTGAATGAAAACGCAGGGTATATTCCTTTATGGGTTATTTGGGTTGAAACGCACCCATGGCTTTCTAAGGCGATTATGTCGTTTGCAGGAGCAACAGCAGGAGCGATGTTAATGCTCCTGATACTGCGGAAATAATCAGCGGCAGAATTATTGAAAACAGCACGGTTTTTTTGAAATCATACCAGCGGTAGCGGTTATAAAAACGACCGAGCTGCGAAATATGAAATCCGGCATAACCGCCGTTTTCATAGCTGTCAATGACGATTATTCTCATGTCGCTGAGGAAATCGGCGATGCGGATAATTTCGTATTCTTTCATATTCATGCGTTCAGCCATGGTTTCAAAATCTACCGTCTGACTTTGGCTTGCGGTCTGCTCCTCTCTCAGGTTTTTGAGAAACCGGCGGCATTCCGGGTCGATGGGCTGTAAATACATGTAATCATCTTCTTTCCGGGTGATTATGCACGGAGCAAATCGAAGATTTGCGTATGTGCGAGGACATTGTAATTTATAATAAACGCTCTGCGTTTATTATAGCATAAAACAAACCGATAATCAAGTGTCGGGAAAGGGGGTGATAACACGAAAACAGAAATAAGGCAAAACGGCGCTGCGGTGCATATCGGCGGCTATGTCAACGCCGTCGAAAGGGACTCCAAGGTGCTGCCGCAGAGAATGGCGGCGGGCGCTCCGGGGGACTTCGTGGAGCGGGTTGCGGCGGGGGCGTTTTCCCGTGCTATCGGCAGGAATGCGAATATTCGTATGCTGTTCAATCACGGCAGGGATATCGGCGGTATTTCCACGGGGGAATTGAAGCTCACCGAGGACAATATCGGGCTTCGTGCGGAGGCGGACATAACCGACCCCGAAGTCGTTGCGGCGGCAAAAAACGGCGAACTGCGGGGGTGGAGCTTCGGCTTTACACAGCCCGTTTCGGAGTGGGAGGACGCAGGCGAAATCCACCGGCGAACCCTGACGGATTTCAATCTGGTGGAGGTTTCGGTGCTGACAAAAACGCCCGCTTACTTCGGCACAAGCGTCGAAATGCGCTCCGGCGACGGAGAGGCGGAACTGCGGGAAACGGAGTTCAGAGCTTCCGAGAACGCTCCGGAATATACCCTTAACGCTCCGGAATATACCCTTAACGCTCCGGAATATACCCTTAACGCTCCGAAACAAGATTTTTCCGGCGAAATCAACAAGTACAGGAAAGAAATTGCGGCTGTATCCTGCCGCAGGAAAGGTGAATAACTATGAACTTAAAAGCATTACTTGAAAAGCGTTCGGCGCTCCTCAACGAGATGAACGGCATGGTGGACAAGCTCGAAACCAAGAACGGCGACACAATCGAAACCAGGGCTTTCACCGATGAAGAACAGGCGCATTTCGACGAGCTGAAAAAGCAGTCCGACGCACTCACAAACACAATCAACTCCGTGACCGAACAGAGAGGAGCGGAGCTTAACGTTCCCGCCGCACCGCAGGGCAGCGCCGAAGAGGTCGAGGAGCGTGCGTTTGTGGATTATCTCAGAAGCGGCAAGCCCATGGAAATCGAAACCCGTGCGGACAGCAACTGGACGCTGCAGGCGAACGGTGCGACGATTCCGTCGTCTATTGCGAACAAGATTATCGACAAAATCCGCGAAATCTCGCCGATTTACGGCATGGCAACGCTGTACCCCGTCGGCGGCACGCTGAACATTCCCTATTACGACGAGAGCGCGGGGACGGTGACAATGGCGTATGCGGACGAGTTTTCCGAGCTTCAGAGCACGAGCGGCCAGATTAAGAGCATTTCTCTTAACGGCTTTCTTGCCGGAGCGCTCTGCAAGGTGTCTAAGAGCCTGCTGAACAACAGTCAGTTTGACCTGTTAAGCTATGTTGTGGGCAAGGTTGCCGAGGCTGCCGTCGTGTTTATCGACAATCAGCTGATTAACGGCTCGGACGGCAAAATCGCAGGTCTGGCGGGCGGCGTAACTCAGACGGTTACTGCGGCGGCTTCGGCGGTAATTACCGCAGACGAGCTGATTGATTTGCAGGATACCGTTCCCGACGCATATCAGGGCGGATCTGTGTGGATAATGAGCCGAAAGACACGCTCCGCCATACGCAAGCTCAAGGACGGCGAGGGGAATTATCTGCTGAACAAGGACGCTACCTCGAAGTGGGGCTATACGCTGTTCGGAAAGCCGGTGTATATTGCGGACGCAATGCCCGACATGGAGAGCGGAAAGGCAGCGATTTACTACGGCGATTTCAGCGGCTTGGCGGTCAAGACCACCGAGATGATCAACATCGACGTCCTGCGTGAGGCGTATGCGACGCAGCACGCTTACGGCATTGTGGCGTGGCTTGAAATGGACGCTAAGGTCGAGAATGCGCAGAAAATTGCAGTCCTGAAAATGGCTTGACGGAGGTAGGGCATGAAGGTTAAAGCTGTAAAGGGCTTCTCCGGCGAAAGGTTCGGCATGTATGCCGGAGAGGTTCGGGAGGTTGAGGAAACACAGACGGTTAAGGAGCTTCTGCGGATCGGCTATCTAGAGTCTGCGGAGGTCGAACCTGTAACGGAGGAAGCGCCTGCGGAGGTGAAGCCCGATGAAAATAAGCGAGGTAAGTCTAAGCGTAATTAAGGCGCACTGCGGCGTGTCCGATAATGACAGCGACGAGCTGCTTGAAATATACAGGGCTTCGGCGGTGAAGCAGATCTGCGACTATACCGGGCTTTCCGCAGACGAGCTTGATGAGTACGAGGATCTTGTGTACGCCGTGCTGGTTATTGTGGGCGATATGTTCGGCAGCCGCACCATGACCGTCGAGCAGGACAAGCTGAACCCCATGGCGGTGCAGATAATGAACCTGCACTGCCGCAATCTGATTGTGTAGGCGGTGCGGCGTGAAATTCAACAAAAAAATAAGGCTGCTGACGCTGACCCCCGTGCCGGGGCTGGCAGAGCCGGAAATAACCGACAGCGCCGAGGTCTGGGCGGACGTTTCGGACATAGGCACGGTGACGAAGCTTGAAGCAATGGCGGCGGGCGTAAATGCGGAGCTTACGGCGCTCATGTGGCGGCGGGAGTATCGGGACTATACCCATGTCGAATACGGCGGCAGCCGCTACCGTATTGTGCAGACAGGCTCGGCGGCGAATACGCTGCACATAAAGCTTACGCTGGAAAGGGGCTAGTATGATTACCGATATGATACATGACGCACTCGGCACAATACTCCCCGTTTACGGCAGAACGCCGGATTTCGGGAAAGACGAGCCGAGCGCATATGCCGTGTATACTCTGACCGAAAGACCGGCGGAGTTCGGGGACGGTGACGAGCATTGCACGGAATATGTCGTCATGCTGTCGGTGTTCACTCCGGCGCTGGATTTCCCGCTTTATCGGCGGATTAAGGCGGCGATGAAAGCGGCGGGATTTGGGTTTATGTGCGGCGCTCAGACGGGGACGGATAATCTGTTCCCGTATGTCACGCATTATCATCTGGACTTTGTGGGAGTGTGCGACGATGGCTGACGATTTCTTTGACTTTGATTTTGCGGGATTTCAGGCACAGGTGTCGGCTTTGGTGAGTAATCTCGACCGAATGGCGGACGGGGTGGAAGCCGGAGCGGAACAGGCTGCGCAGGAAGCCGCAGAGATTATCGCAAAGGAACAGCGCCGCTTGCTGTCGGCTGCGCAGTCAGTTTTGCGCAAAACATCACTTGATTGGCTGTACAGGAGGTAGCGTGTTGCGCAAAACTGGGGACGGAAAAGCAGACCTTGCGGCACTGATAAAGGTACGGAAAATATCCGGGAAAAAGTACTTCCTGCTGGGCATAGGTTACGACAGCGACACGATACAGCAGCACCCGGAGCTGCTGGTTATCGAGTTCGGCAGACCGGGAAAATCCGCAAGGCGAATGAAGAAAACGGATACGCTGGGGCGCAAAAAGGGCGATTTCCCGCCCGTTACGCCGCATATCATTCCGGGATTTTATTTAGGCAAACAGGACGCCGGGGAGCATTTCAGGGAGAAAATGCTTGAAATTGCGCGGCGGAATTGGGAAAACAGCTAGTGCAGAGTATTGACAATGCACTGACAGCGTGCTATAATATAAGCGAAAGGGGCTGATATTATGGCAACCACTAACGTAACTATCAGAATGGACGCTGAACTGAAAAAGCAGGCGGAAACCGTTCTTGCGGAAATGGGAATGAATTTCACCACAGCATATACGGCTTTTACAAAGCAGCTTGTACGAGACAGACGATTTCCGTTTGTGCCCGACTGCAGCGTGCCGAATGAGCGTACTCAGGCGGCGATAGGCGAAGCCGACGACATCATTTCCGGGAAAAAGGCGGCGAAGCGCTATAAAAATGCGGCTGAGCTTTTCGAGGATATTGACGGCGATGTATGAAATTCAGACAACGTCGGAGTTCAAGAGAGGATACAAGTCCGCAAAGAAGCGAGGGTGCAGCATGGCTCTGCTGGCTGAGGTGATCGACACCCTGGCGGCGGGAAAGCCGCTGCCGGAAAAGAACCGGGATCATCAGCTGAGCGGCAATTTCGGCAGCTGCCGGGAATGCCACATCACACCGGACTGGCTGCTTATTTACCGAATTGACGGCGAAAAGTTGATACTGGTGCTGGTTGCGACCGGGTCACACAGCGATCTGTTCAGATAAAATCAAATATGCACCTCAGAGATGGGGTGCTTTTTTTATGGAGGTTAACAATGGGACGTTCATCAATCAACGTTAAAAATCTTACAATGTGGAAGCAGTCAGTTTTGCGCAAAACATCACTTGATTGGCTGTACAGGAGGCAGCGTGTTGCGCAAAACTGGGGACGGTGACGACGCTACCACATACGACAAGGAAGCTTATGCGTTCACAAACGAGCTTAACTCAATCAAGTACACGCCGAAGGTGGAAACCGCCGAACAGTACGGTGACGGCATAAAGGTCGAGGACTATGTCGCAAAGGACGGCGGCGATATCGAAGCGGTGATACGAGGCTTCAAAACCGGGGACAGCAAGTTCCTGTTCGGCGAGAGCGAAACGGACGAGGGAACGTCGATTTCCGGCTCGGACGACAATGTGCCTTATGTGTGCGTTGCCTATGCGACCGTAAGACCCGACGGCAAGCTAAATCTGTACAAGTTCCCCAAGGTAAAGTGGATGCCTCAAGTCAATTTTGCGCAAAACATCACTTGATTGGCTGTACAGGAGGTAGCGTGTTGCGCAAAACTGGGGACGCCAACCAGAAAGAAGGGAGCAAGGTGTCCTACGGCACGGCTTCGATAAAGGGGACTTACTCGCCGCTGCTTTCCAGCCATGATGACTGCTATAAGCGCTACGGCGTTGACCCGACTGATGACAAGGATTTCATCGACAGCTGGTTCGGCACGGCGGATTTCTACCGTACATCAAAATCATAAGCCATGCTGACGGAGCTGACACAGCAGCGCTACCGCTTTGATTTCGGAAGCTCCGAAATAATTCTCAGATACGACATGACCGCACTTCTTCGGCTGGAGGAGTGCGGCTGTGCGTATACGGATATTTTCGGGGAGCGTATAATCGGGCGGACGCTTTGCGATTTTCTCGGGTGCGGTGCTGTGGGGGAGCTTCCCGCGGCGGCGGAAACAATACTGCATGAGCTGGGCGGCGTGGAGCTGTGGCGGCATTGCAGGGCTGCGGTGCTGCTGGCGCTGCCTGAAAACGACCCCACCGTTATCGAACTGCCCGAAGCACCGGGAAAGCCGCCGGAGCTCAGACGGCTGAGAACACTGGTGTGCGACGTCATGCGCAAGCCGGAGGAGTTCTTTTGGAGCGGTACGCTCAGGGAGCTGCTGGGGCGGTGGCAGGATTTTGCGGAGGTCAAGGGCTATGCAAAGAAGCCGGAGCGCATGGAGATGTTTGATACGGAGGGAATGGAGTTGTGAGGGACTGGAGATTGGCGGGGCTCGATAATTTCGGCGTGTACCGGCCGTTCCCGAATGCCGGGCGGTATGAGATACCGCAGATTTATCCGGCGGAGCTGCCGAAAATCAGCGAGTGGCGAGGGTTCAATTACGCCCGGGGCGGCGAGGTTTCGGCCGATGTAGGAGTGCATTTCTTCCTGGACGATTATCAGTTTTCGGCGGTATGGAGCAGCCCGAACAGATACGCCGAAAGGCTGAGCGGCTTTGGGGCGGTGATGTCGCCGGATTTCTCCACATATGCCGATATGCCGATGATAATGCAGATTTACAACCATTACCGCAAGCACTGGTGTGCGCAGTATTGGCAAAGCCGGGGGCTGACTGTTATTCCCACGATTTCGTGGAGTACTCCGGACAGCTGGGAATGGTGCTTTGACGGCGAACCCGAGGGCGGTGCCGCAGCGATTTCGACAGTCGGCTGCGAGCGGCGCAAGGAGGATTTCGACAGATTTACCGCCGGGTATTATGAAATGCTGACACGGCTGAAACCGACGCAGCTGCTGGTCTACGGGAAGAGGTTCGACTTTATGACCGAGGACAACATCACGGTGATTGAGCCGTTCAGCAGACAGATGGAAGAGAGGTGCGCAAATGGGCGGAAGAGGAGCTAGCAGCGGGGCGGGAAATAAAATCGGCGGTCTTTCCATAACGCTGAACGGAAAGCAGCGGAATTATTTCATTG
>CAYRLM010000120.1:0-7549 GCA_964425035.1 uncultured Ruminococcus sp. | reverse complement strand
TCTCATCGAAAGGAAGCCCTATCCCTCATGAATAGTATAACACAAGAGATGAAGTCCCTCAAGCCCTTATGAAATATGTAGAAAAATACGAAGTAAAGCAAGTCAGCCGAAAATACAACAAAGGCAGGTCACACATCTTTTTTGCGGAAGTGCAGGGTCTGCACCCCGGAATCGCTTGTGTAACAGTGACAAACTTACAGTAATTTTTCGATTTTTTTGCAAAAACTCATGACAAATGCGTTAAGATATGATATAATAATCTAAAAATGAGGCTAGACCAATGCAAAAAGAAACCTATTTAAGGTAATTGAATTGCCGATAGGTTACCTTATTACTCTTGGCTATTAAACAAATATTTTCACTTTGATAACCACGCTGTGAGCGAAAGCTCACAGTTCCTTTGGGGTCAATTACAATTATATCATGACCGCAGGTTATGATATAATTGTCCGATATGCACGGAGCAAATCGAAGATTTGCAAATGTGTAAGGACTTTAATCTATAATAAACTAATAAACGCTCTGCGTTTGTTATATCACATTTTTGAAAGGAGGTCAAGATTATGAACGAAAAAAACAAAATAATTCTTAAGATGATATGTCATATTGCAAGCATCATAACGTCTTTAGTGTCAATAGTATTCTTAATTTGGTTTTTATTTATCAAGGAGTAGGAAATCATGGTTTTGTATATCAAACAACATCGTATAAAGGCAGGTATCAGTGTTCCGGAAATGGCTAAGCTTACGGGACTGTCACGCCGTACTATACAGGAATTAGAAAAGCGTGGTGACTGCCTTGTTTCCAACGCATACAAGATAGCTGAGGCGCTCGGACTTACCCTAAACGATCTGCTTGTTCCACCCACAACCGAATAACTCAATCAGAATGCGCCCTGTTTCCGACCGGGCGCATTCCCCGCCGTGCTATAACAAGGTTCAAACACTGCGTCCCAAAGTTATATAATAAACCGTCATTTTATTTTACAACTTTCCGATAAAAATCCTTGACAATTTATATGTTTTGCGATAAAATAAGTATATAGTTTGGAGTTTCAACTCGTGAAAGGAGCATATCATGGGTCTTATAAAAGCAGCGCTGAACGCATTGGGAGGCAATCTGTCAGACCAGTACAAGGAATACATATACTGTGATTCTCTGCCCAATGACATTCTTGCGGCAAAGGGCCACAAGCGCATAGCTTCGAGGGGTACAAACAAGGGCGATGATAATGTCATCACCGACGGCTCGGCAATTTCGGTCAACGAGGGGCAGTGTGCGCTTGTCGTGGTTGACGGAAAGGTATCTGAGGTAGCTGCGGAGGCAGGCGTGTTTGAGTTCAAGTCTGCGCTTTCTCCCTCGGTTTTTTCGGGCAGCCTTGGCGACGGGATCATTAATTCCCTCAAGGATATCGGCACACGTATCTCCTACGGCGGACAGGCGGCGCATGATCAGCGTGTTTATTATATCAATATGAAAGAGATAATGGGCAACCGCTACGGTACTGTCACCCCTATCCCGTTCCGTGTCGTGGATAACAATATAGGGCTTGATGTTGATGTAACGCTCCGCTGCAACGGAGAAT
Organism: uncultured Ruminococcus sp.; assembly: GCA_964425035.1. Taxonomy (GTDB): domain Bacteria; phylum Bacillota; class Clostridia; order Oscillospirales; family Ruminococcaceae; genus CAG-115. The sequence continues at coordinate 5,964 of CAYRLM010000120.1, read as the reverse complement.
ATTCCTACCGCATAACCAACCCGGTTCTTTTCTATACCAATGTCTGCGGTAATATCACCGAAAGCTTCAGCCGCTCCAATCTCGACAGCCAGCTGAAATCCGAAATTGTCACGGCGCTCCAGCCGGCGCTCGGCAAGATATCCGAGCAGGGAGTGCGCCCAAGCATGCTTCCCGGCAAGGCTATGGAAATCTCTGACGCACTCAACGAGGTGCTTTCAAAGAAGTGGGGAGAAGCAAGGGGTATTGTTGTATCCAATTTTGCAATGAACCCGCCGAGCCTTCCTCAGGATCAGCAGGAGATGATAACCAATCTCCAGCGCACGGCTGTAATGCGCAACCCGAATATGGCTGCCGCAACGCTTGTTGACGCTCAGGCGAGCGCAATGAAAACCGCTGCGGGCAATCAGGGCGGCGCTATGATGGGCTTTATGGGAATGAATATGGCACAGCAGCAGGGCGGAATGAATGCACAGACCCTGTTCCAGATGGGAGCGCAGCAGGCACAGCAGCAGACCGCTCCCCAGACAGCGGCTCAGGCAGCCCCTGCACAGGGAAGCTGGAGCTGCGAATGCGGAGCAAGCAACACAGGTAAATTCTGCGCCAACTGCGGTAAGCCCAAGCCCGAACAGGCAGAGGGCTGGACATGCTCCTGCGGAGCATTGAACAAGGGCAAGTTCTGCCAGAACTGCGGCAAGTCAAAGCCTGCCGGCGCTCCTCTTTACCGCTGCGATAAATGCGGCTGGCAGCCGGAGGATCCCTCAAATCCCCCTAAATTCTGCCCCGAATGCGGAGATCCGTTTGACGCAAACGACCTTGTGTGAAGCGGCAATATCACAAATACAATCACAGACCTACCACTCGCAGCGGCTGCTGCGAGTGGTCTTTGTGCGTTATAAAAGCACATGAATATTCACCTGAAAGGCGCAAAAACTATGTCAGTTTTAGATATTTTCAAAAAGCTTGAAGCGCAGCGTGAGCCTCAGCCGCAGGGAGCAGTCGAGTTCATCATATGCGGTCTTGGAAATCCCGGAACGGAATATGAGGGGACACGCCACAATATAGGCTTTATGACCGTTGACGCACTGTGCGACAAGTACAGGCTGGAGTGCAAAAAGCTGAAATTCAAGTCGCTGACCTGCGACGCAATGATTTCCGGCAAGCGCTGCCTTATCATGAAGCCCACCACATTTATGAACAAAAGCGGAGAAGCGGTAACCGAGGCAATGGCGTTTTACAAGATACCGCCGGAGAAAACGCTGATAATTTTCGACGACATATCCCTTGAACCGGGCAAGCTCCGTATAAGGAGAAAGGGCAGCGACGGCGGACATAACGGCATAAAGAGCATAATATACCTGTCCGGTTCAGACCAGTTCCCGCGGATAAAAATGGGAGTGGGCGCAAAGCCGCACCCCGATTACTCGCTGGCGGACTGGGTACTCGGTCATTTCAAAAAGGAACAGGCGGAGGTTCTTGAAGCCGCCATGGACAAAGCGGTCAGCGCCGCAGAGCTGATTGTTGACGGAAAAATCAACGAAGCCATGAACAAATTCAATTCCTGAGGAAATAACAATGGATCTCTTTTATAATGCTGCGGAGCTTATCCCGGAATTTCGCAGACTAAGCAAATATCTTGACGAGAAACAGAAGCTGCCTGCCCTTGTGACAGGCGTTTCGCACATACACAAGGCGCATTTTATCGGCGCTCTTCTGAAGAAACAGCAGCTGCGCCCGGTACTTACAATTGCAGAAAGCGAGGCGGAGGCACAGCGCCTTTGTACCGATATCAACGCAATGTACGGCGCAGGAACGGCATTGCTGTACCCGGCGAAGGAACTTCTGCTTGGAGATTTCGAGGCTGCCTCCAGAGAGTATGAGCACAAGCGTATCTATGCGCTTTCCGCTATGCTTAACGGCGAGTGCGGCACGGTCGTATGCTCGCCGGAGGCGGCGGCACAGCTTACCATACCTCCCGAGGTGCTGGAGCAGCGCACTCTTACTCTCACACAGGATATGGAAATACCGCTGGATCAGCTCACTTCACGGCTTATTGCCGCAGGTTATTCTCGCTGCGACATGATTGAAGGCCCCGGTCAGTTTTCCGTGCGCGGCGGCATAGTGGACATATTCCCGCCCAGCAGTGCGTCGCCATGTCGGCTTGAGCTGTGGGGAGATACAATCGACAGCCTTACCTATTTCGACGCAGAAACCCAGCGCCGTACAGAGCCTATTGAGAGTATACGCATATCTCCGGCGGCAGAGGTACTTTTCAGTTCGTCAGAGGAACTTTGCAGCCGCATTGAAGCGCTCGGAAAAAAGCTTCGCGGCAAGAATGCCCCGGAAATCCGGGAGCGCCTTGAGGCTGACTGCCGTAAGCTTAGCGGAGGTATAGCACTCGGTGCGGTTGACCGTTTCTTTCCGCTGTGCTATGAAACGGAAACCACTGTTTTCGACTATGCTCAGGCTGTAATTGTATGCGAGAATACATCTGTCCGTGAGAATTTCCGTGCAGCTTCCATGCAGCACGCAGAGGATCTCAGAATACAGACCGAGGAAAAGCGCATATGCCGCGGGCTTGACCGATTTATGCTGACAAAAAGCGAATTTTGTTCAAAGCTCGACGAATGCACCTGCGCATATTTCGACGCTTTTATACGAGGGCGGGACATGCAGCTGGGGCTGCTGCTTGACGTTCAGGGAGCAATCCAGACCTCGCCGTGGAGCGGAGAGCTTGCGGTTCTCAGGACGGAGCTGCAAAACTATCTTGATATGGGCTTCGCCTGCGTTATTTTCTCCGGAACGGAAAAGGGCGCCAACACCCTCGCCGGAGATTTGCAGGACGAGGGCTTTAAGGCTGATCTCGCCGCAAACCCCGAAAAACCGCTTAAAGGCAGAATTATCGTTATTCCGGGAACCCTGGGTTCGGGTATCGAGTACAGCACGGCAAAGCTTGCGGTGTTCACCCATACGGCGGTTCACGCAGACAGAAAACGCACGGTAAAAAAGAAAAAGGGCGAGGAAATACGCTCCCTTGCGGATATTGCCATCGGCGATTTGGTGGTGCATTATTCGCACGGTATCGGAATATTCGACGGAGTACACAAAATAGAAACCGACGGCGTGGCGAAGGATTATATCAAAATACGCTATGCCGGCGCAGACGTTCTGCATATACCGGTAACTCAGTTGGATCTTGTTTCAAGATATATCGGAGCGGGAGATGTCAGCACCGTTAAGCTGAACAAGCTCAATTCCGACCAGTGGCAGAAATCAAAGGCAAAGGCGAAAGCAGCCGCAAAGGAAATGGCGAGCGAGCTTATCGAGCTTTATTCGCGCAGAATGAAGAGCAAGGGCTACGAATTTCCTCCGGACGACTCTATGCAGGAGGATTTCGAGGCGCATTTCAACTATGTTGAAACAAATTCCCAGCTTCGCTGCATTGACGAGATAAAAGCGGATATGATGAAGCCTGTTCCTATGGAAAGACTTTTGTGCGGCGATGTCGGTTTCGGAAAGACCGAGGTCGCAATTCGAGCCGCGTTCAAATGCGCCGAGGCAGGTAAACAGTGCGCCGTGCTTGTTCCGACGACAGTACTTGCATGGCAGCATTTCCAGACCTTCTGCAACCGCATGGAGGGCTTCCCCATAAACATTTCGCTGCTGTCAAGGCATAAAACCCCGGCGGAGCAGCGTGAAATACTCCGCCGACTGAAAAACGGCAGCGTTGATATCCTCATAGGAACACACCGTATAATTCAGGAGGATATCAAATTCAAGGATCTCGGTCTGGTTATAATTGACGAGGAGCAGCGCTTCGGCGTTGCGCATAAGGAAAAGTTCAAGGAAATGTTCAGCGGCGTCGATATTCTTACCCTGTCAGCAACCCCTATTCCCAGAACACTGAACATGGCTATGAGCGGAATAAGGGACATGAGCGTCATCGACGAGCCGCCGCAGGACAGGCAGCCTATCACGACCTACGTCATGGAGCATGACTGGGGTATCGTCATGCAGGCGATAGAGAAGGAACTGCGCCGCAGCGGTCAGGTGTATTATATCCATAACCGCATAGACTCGATATACAGCTGCGCAGAAAAGCTGCGCACGCTTATCCCGGAGGCACGGATAGGAGTTGCTCACGGAAAGATGTCCGAGGAACAGATGCTTGAAATATGGCGGCAGCTTTTGGACGGAAGTCTTGACGTGCTGGTATGCACTACCATTATCGAAACCGGAGTAGACGTGCCGAACGTAAATACGCTCATCATTGAGAACGCCGACTGCATGGGACTTGCACAGCTTCATCAGCTCAGAGGGCGCGTCGGCAGAACCAACAAGCGTGCCTATGCGTATTTCACGTTCCAGCGTGGAAAGGTGCTGTCCGAAATTTCCCAGAAACGCCTTGACGCTATCAGGGAGTTCACCCAGTTCGGCAGCGGCTTCAGAATAGCTCTGCGCGACCTTGAAATAAGAGGAGCGGGCAGCATTCTCGGCGCAAACCAGTCCGGACACCTTGCAAACGTGGGCTATGATATGTATCTCCAGCTTCTGGACGAAGCGGTGCGTGAAGAGCGGGGCGAAACCGACGTACACAAGGAAGAATGTCTTGTCGATGTCAAAATTGACGCATTTATTCCGGAAGATTATATCTCAAATCAGGCGCAGAGAGTTGACTGTTACAGGAAGATCGCACGGATACAGACAGAGGAGGACAGCGTTGACGTCACGGACGAGCTTATCGACCGCTACGGAGAACCGCCCAAATCCGTTATGGGGCTGATCGAAGTGGCAAGACTGCGCAACATGGCAAGCGCCGCAGATATCGTTGAGATAACCCAGACCAACAACGACCTGCTGTTCTACCTCGGAAAATTCGACATGAAGAAAATCGCCGCAGTATCGAAGCTTTGCGGAAAAAGAATGCTGCTCGAAACGGCGGACAGAGGGCATATAAGGGTAACTCTTGCGAAAAACGAAAAGCCGCTTGAAGCAATGCGTTCCGTTATAGGAGCAATGAACGAGGCATAAAAAATTCCCGGAGCATTTCAAGAACGCTCCGGGAGCTTTGTATCGGAGAATATCAGCGCTTTGTGAATTCTGTCGTATTCAGGACGTTTGTTATCTCGGCGGTGTTTTTTACGCAGAAATCCACCATTACGCTGGCAACTTTTGCGGCGGTTTCTATCGACAACTCCTTTTCGGATTTATTCCATTCAAGGAACAGGTTGAGAAAGCCGCCGTTAATGAAAGACGACATCAGCATTACATATTTTTCGTCGCATGCAATGGTGAACCGCCCCAGTATTTTGTCGGCGGAAGCTTTCAGAACGGTTTTCATTCTGGCAATCAATACGCCACGGAAGTCGCTTTTCATCAGATGAAAATAAAATCCGTACTGTTCCGTGATGAGCCGACTCAGCTCAAGAAACAGCGTGTAGGTGCTGTCAGTCAGGCTGGCGCTGTCAAAGCGAGAGATTATCGAACTCAACTCATCGACTATCTCCGACTCTGTTTCGTCAAGAATATCGGTGATGTTGCTGTAATGTGTGTAGAAAGTTCTTCTGTTCACATTTGCCAGCGTGGTAAGCTCGCTTATGGTGATTGAGGAAATATCCTTGCTCTCCATTATCTTAAAGAGAGCAGTGCGTATTGCTCGTTTTGTACGGATAACTCTTTTGTCGGAATTATTGCGGGTTATAACAGCCAATATAAACACCCTTTCTGCACAATGTGTGCATTTATCCACATGTGTTTATTATACCAGAAAAAACGCACATTGTCAACATGTTTCGACTATTTGTGTAAAGATTTGGATATATAAATTTGAAATAAATGTCATATGTGTATACATATATGTATATTATTATATAATTTTATGGCTTAATTGGCTTAATCTTGATTATAGTTTTGAACAGTATTCTTGTATTATTGCACCAAAATCTTGTGATACCCCTTGACAAATTA
>CAYRLM010000119.1:0-7550 GCA_964425035.1 uncultured Ruminococcus sp. | reverse complement strand
TCCCGCTGCGGCGGGGTTTTGACAAGCTGAATGACGGCGCAATTTTTGCGCCGTCACGGTGTTTTTTTGAGATATTTTCGGGAAATATTGCCGAAAATATAAAAGTTCTTGCAAAACCTCTTGCAAAAAAGCTGCAAATGGTGTATATTTATATGGGCAGTCCTTACTTATTAATAAGGGGACTGCTGCAATATTGTGTTATTTCAAATCGAGGTGCTTTGATGAAAGACGATCTGCTCCAGAGAATGGAGGAGCTTCTGCCCACGTTTTCCAAAAGTCAGAAGCTTATTGCCAATTATATTCTGAACCATTACGAAAAAGCAGCGTACATGACCGCATTAAAACTCGGCAACGCCGTGAATGTCAGCGAGTCCACCGTTGTGCGCTTTGCCATAGAGCTTGGCTTTGAGGGCTATCCGCAGCTTCAGCGTTCCCTCCAGAGCCATATAAAGAACCGCCTTACCACTATCCAGCGCATGGACGTAACCAGAAGCCGCATAGGCGACCTCGACCCTATCGAGGGCGTGCTTACTCAGGATATGGACAAGATACGCAGAACTTTGGAGCTGGTTGACCGAGAGGCATTCGACAACGCCGTAAACACCATTGCGGACGCACGCCGCATTTACATTCAGGGCGCAATGTCCAGCGGCATTCTTGCAAGCTTCCTGCACTATTACCTGCGGCTTATATTCGACAAGGTTACGCTTATCGGATCGGTGGCTACCAGCGAGATTTATCAGCAAATGATACACATAGGCGAGGGCGATGTGTTTATCGGTATTTCGTTCCCGAGATACGCAAAAAGCACTATCAACGCCTGCAAATTCGCACACGACTGCGGTTCGCAGATAATCGCAATAACCGACAGCGAAAATTCCCCGCTCGCACAGTACGCCCACACCACGCTTTGCGCCACATCGGACATGGTGAGCTTCGTTGACAGCCTTGTAGCGCCCATGAGCCTGCTGAATGCGCTTATAGTCGCAGTTTCAAGCCGCAACCGCTGCCGTGTGGAGCAGACCTTCCGCAAGCTGGAAACCTTGTGGGACACCAACGACGTATACAAGAAAGATGTATGATATTCTTATAATAGGCGGCGGTGCGGCGGGAATGTTCTGCGCCGCACACGCCGCAGCCGCAGGACTTTCGGCGGCGGTTGCGGAGCATGGCAGATACCTCGGCAGAAAGCTCGGCATAACCGGCAAGGGCCGCTGCAATGTCACGAACAACTGCACCGCCGACGAGGTGCTGAAAAATATCCCCCGTAACTCGCAGTTTCTTTACAGCGCCCTCTCAAAATGCGCCCCTGCGGACGTTATGGCATATTTCGAGGGACTGGGCGTTCCGCTGAAAACGGAGCGGGGACGGCGTGTGTTCCCCGTTTCGGACAGGGCGGCGGATATCGTCGGCGCATTGGAAAAGGAGCTTAAAAGGCGGCAGACGAAGATAATATTCGGCAGCTGCACCAAGCTCCTCATTGAGGACGGACGGTGCTGCGGCGCTGTCGTTTCCGGCAGGGAGATACGAGCGGGAGCGGTGGTGCTGGCAACCGGCGGAGCTTCCTACCCCGCAACAGGCTCGGACGGTTCCGGCTATGCGCTGGCACGACAGGCGGGTCACACAGTGATACCTCCCGAACCGTCGCTTATCCCGATGGAAACGGAGGAGCGCTGGGTCGCTCGCGCGGCGGGGCTTGACCTGCGGAATATCTCTATGAAGCTTATTCGCAGCGGGAAAGCCGTGTACGAGGATTTCGGCGAGCTGCTGTTCACCGCCTACGGAGTGGGCGGCCCAACGGTGCTGAGCGCTTCGGCGCATATCCCGGAAATGAAGCCGGGGGAGTATTCCGTTGAAATAGACCTCAAGCCTGCGCTGAACGAGAAAAAGCTGGACGACAGGATACTGCGGGATTTCGGCGAGCGCCGAGGAATGCGCTTTGCGGAAAGCCTTCGGGGACTTCTCCCCGCACAGCTTGCGCCGATAATTGCGGAGCTGTCGGGCATTCCCGGAGATATCAGGGTTGACGAGGTGACAAGGGAGCAGCGGCGGCGGCTGGTGACGCTCATGAAGAGCCTGACCCTGCACATAAAGCGCTTTCGTCCCATTTCCGAGGCGATAATCACACGGGGCGGCGTGAACGTGAAGGAAATCCGCCCCAACACGATGGAAAGCCGCCTTTGCCCCGGTCTGTATTTTGCCGGGGAGATAATAGACTGCGATGGCTACACGGGCGGATTTAATTTACAGATAGCTTTTTCCACGGCGTATTCGGCGGCTGCGGCGATTTCGGAGAGCCGGATTTAGGTTATATTTCGGTCTGTTATTACAAGTAGTATAGTGCGTCCGACGTTTATGGGTTGTATCAGTATATCTAACCCCCGCCGCAGCGGGATAAAAGTTTTCGGTCCAGCCTTTTTCAAAAGGCTGGTCAGGGTGTGGGGTGAAACCCCACCACTCGCTGCGGAGCAGCGCTACTCGGCGCAAAGCGCCGCCAATGCAGAATATCACAAAAAGTATTTCGTATCACAGTGGCGCATTTTTCCGTTTTCACGAAGTGAAATCGCCGCCCCGTATGGCGGCGAAGGAAAAATGCGAGCGTTGGCGGCGGCAGCGGCGAAGCCGCGACTTCAAGCCGCCAATGCAGCTAAAGGGGTACGGCGGAGGACGCAAGCGTCCACCTAAAACAAGAGTTTTCCCCCGATTCGCAGACGACAGTCTGCGAATAAAAACTTCATCAACAAACTAACCGCTCCTATATTTCTCGGAGCATTTTTTGTTATTTTCTCGAATTATATAACTTTCTGTATTATCGCTTATTTCGGCAATTTTTGCGAATAAGAAATATTTCACCGTAATATTACTTTTAGTAATGCTGTGACTGTCATATATTGTATAATCACATCGGAATATAACCCCAAGTATATATAAAAGCATTTACTGCATTTCAAAAATTTTCCTAATTTTTTCAGAAAAATATATAAAAAACACTTGCAATTTTGTTGAAGGTGTGATATAATAAATTGAATAAATGTATAGGCAATTATTGTCCTTTTACATATTTTCGCATTTAAGCCACTTGGGGCAGGGTGATGTATATGCCGGAAAAGCTGACAGCAGCGGCGATTGACGGGCCGGTAGGCGCCGGAAAAAGCAGTATAGCCAGAGCCGCCGCAAAAAAACTGGGATTTATCTACGTCGATACCGGGGCGCTTTATCGCGCAGTGGGGCTGTTCTGCCGCAGGAGCGGTGCGGACATGTCCTCTCCGGAGGCTATTGCCGCGTGCCTGCCGCAGATACACCCGGAGATACGGCTGGTTGACGGGGTTCAGCATATTTGGCTCAACGGCGAGGACGTTTCCGACGAGATAAGGCTGCCCGAAATATCCATGGCGGCTTCGGCGGTTTCCGCAGTTCCGCAGGTGCGGGAGGCTCTTCTGGGATTGCAGAGAAAGCTCGCCCGCGAAAACAACGTCATCATGGACGGACGGGATATCGGGACGGTAGTCCTGCCGGACGCACAGGTGAAGATATTCCTCACCGCCGCCCCCGAAATCAGGGCAAAGCGGCGCTATGACGAGCTTCGTGCCAAGGGCGTGGAGGTTTCGTTTGAGGAAGTGCTTGCGGATCTCAACAAGCGTGATTACGACGACAGCCACCGGGCGGCAGCCCCGCTGAAGCAGGCGGAGGACGCCGTTCTGGCAGATACCTCGGGGCTTGATTTCGAGCAGTCCTGCGAGCTGGTGTGCCGTATCATAAAGGAGAAGCTGTAATGTTTTACTCGTTTCTCCGCAATTGCGCAAGATTGTTCTACCTGATTGTGTATCACATACACGTCATAGGCGGCGAGAATATCCCCAAAGAAAAGGGCGGCTATATCATCGCCAGCAACCATGTGTCAAACAATGACCCGCCTGTGGTGGGCATTACCTTCAAGGGAAAGTACACCTTCATGGCGAAGCAGGAGCTTTTCGAGATAAATCCCCTGTTCACATGGCTGATAAAGCGGCTCGGCGCTTTCCCGGTAAAGCGGGGCGCAAAGGACAATTCCGCCATAGAAAAGGCGCTGGAGAGCCTGAGGGAGGGACGTATCTTCGTCATCTTCCCCGAGGGCACACGCTCAAAGGACGGAACGCTCGGCCACGCAAAAAGCGGCGTTACGCTGATTGCGGCGCAGGCTAAGGTGCCGGTAGTCCCGGTGTTCATCAGCTACGGCAGAAAGAAGTTCAGACGCAATATCTACATCTCTGTCGGAAAAATGATCCCTGCGGAGAAATTCGATGTGGACGTCAGCGACCGCAGAATGTTGAAACAGGTGAGCGCCGCTATCATGGACGAGATTGCGCTGCTCCGGGAGAATATGCCCGATGTTGATTGAAACGGCGGATAAGTCCGGGTTCTGCTTCGGCGTTGAGCGTGCGATAAGGCTCACCGAGGAGGCGGCGGACAGGTACGGCGAGGTTTACACGCTGGGGCCGCTTATCCATAACAAGACAGTCACCGATTCCCTGAAACGCAGGGGCGTGAATATAGCCGACAATGTGGAGCAGGCGGCGGGAAAGCCGCTGGTGATACGCTCCCACGGGGTCGGCAGGAGCGCCGAGGACAGCGCCGCCGCAGTATGCTCTGTGCTGGTGGACGCAACCTGTCCGTTTGTCAAGCGCATACACAGGATAGTTTCAGAGCAGTCCGCAGACAGCGAGGTCGTTATTCTCGGCGACGGGCAGCATCCGGAGGTTCAGGGGATAATGGGTCATGCGTCATGCAGGGCAACGGCATGTATGGAGTTTGACGAGGTGCGCAGGGTACTTGACCGCTGCAAGGCTTCGGGCAGGAACGCTGTTCTTGTTGTTCAGACCACCTTCGACCGCAGCAGGTTTCTTGAATATTCCCGGAGGATACGGGAAGAATATTGCTGCGTTAAGATATATGATACAATATGCAATGCGACCTCAGAGCGGCAGAAGAATGCGGAGGAGCTTGCACAAAGAGCTGACCTTATGCTGGTAGTCGGAGGAAGGCACAGCTCTAACACAGGAAAGTTAGCTGAAATCTGTTCGAGATATTGCCGCACAGTGTTCATCGAGAGTTCCTCAGAGCTTTCCCGGCAGATCATAGAGGGTCTGCGCTCCGATAGTATTATCGGAATAACGGCAGGGGCTTCCACTCCTGCTTATACAATAAAGGAGGTTCATTTCAAAATGAGCGAGATCATCACAAACAATGAAAATGAGGAGAGCTTTGCTGCACTGTTCGAGCAGTCCGAGAGCAAAAGATTATATAACGGCGCCAAAGTCAAGGCAACAGTTGTAAGCGTAAAGCCTAACGAGGCTGTCGTAGAACTGGGCACAAAGCACACGGGTTACATACCCCTTGACGAGCTGACCAACGACCCCAACGCAAAGGTTGAGGATATCGTTGCTGTCGGCGATGAGATTGACGCTATCGTAACAAAGGTAGACGATTCTCAGGGCGTTGTTTTCCTGTCCAAGAAGAGAGTTGACACTGCTCTCGGCATGGAAAAGATCGCAGCAAGCAAGGAAGCAAACGAAACTCTTGAGGGTGTTGTTACGCAGGCAGTCAAGGGCGGCGTGATCGTCGTAACCAACGGCACAAGAGTATTTATCCCCGCGTCCCAGACCGGTGTTCCGAGAAGCGGCAAGCTTGAGGATCTGGTAAAGAAGACCGTACAGTTCAAGGTAATCGAGATAAACGAGCAGCGCAACAGAGTCGTAGGCTCCATCAGACAGGCGGCAAGAGAGGTTCGCGACGCTGAAAAGGCTAAGTTCTGGGAGAACATTCAGGTTGGTCAGAGATTTGAGGGCGAGGTTCGTTCTATCGAGGACTACGGCGTATTTGTAGACATCGGCCCCGTTGACGGACTGGTTCGCACCAGCGAGCTGACATGGAACAGAGTCGGCCACCCCAAGGATATCGTCAAGGAAGGCGACAAGATTAACGTTATTGTTAAGTCCTTCGACCCCGAGAAGAAGAGAGTTTCCCTCTCCGCAAAGGATCCCGACGAGAACCCGTGGACAAAGTTCGTTGAGGACTATCAGATCGGCGACGTTATCAAGGCTACTATCGTCAGCATCACCGAGTTCGGCGCATTTGCGCAGATCATTCCCGGCGTTGACGGTCTTATCCACATTTCCCAGATTTCCACCGAGAGAGTGAACAACATCAACAACGTTCTGGCGGTAGGTCAGGAGGTCGAAACCAAGATTATCGACATCGACACCGAGAAGAACAGAGTTTCCCTCTCTATCAAGGCTCTGATTGAGGACAATGCAGAGCTTGATAACGAATAAGATTTTTCACATAACTTAAACCTTACCCCCGTCGGATATCGGCGGGGGTGTTTTTTATGTAATTTTTTTGAAATCAGAAATTCACGGCTAATTCGGGAACTGCAGGAGCGGCTTGGGCGGTGGGTGCGGAATTTCCGCTGTTCGCCGTCCTTCCGTTGTTCCATTCCACCAGATCCATCAGGCGCTTATCCATCAGCGTATAACCGTGGCGGTAAAGCTCCATTATCTTGCGGCTGTCCTGCTCGAACTTGGAAATCGTGGGTATCTGCGGCCGGATAACGAACGCTTTGCCTTCCCTTTCAAGCTTATCCATCAGCGCAGCGGTCTTGTTGTAGTTCTCGACGCGCTGCATACAAGCCTCTACGAACTGTGGGTAATCCTTGTACATATGGTTTATCACCTTGCGGAACTTTGCGTAATTTGTGGGCGCAACGCTGCTGTCCGGCTTTGTCAGCACTATCACAACCTTGTCGCAGCCCATTTCCAGAGCGTGTTCGATCGGGATAGAGTCGGCAATGCTGCCGTCAAGGTAATGCTTTCCGTTCAGCTCCACCGGGTCGCACAGCATGGGGACGGAGCAGGTCGCTTTTACTATGGTGAGAAGCCGCTGCTGGTCGCTGTTTTCCGAGAAGAACTCCGCCTTGCCGGTTTCGCAGCAGGTGCAGGCATATTCCACGTCGGTGCCGCTGCCGAAGTATGTATCGAAATCAAACGGAAACTGCTTGTAGGGATACTCAAACGCCATTTTGTCGAGGTTGATTATTTTATGCACCTCTATAAACTGCTTCAATCCGAAATAGGATTCGGATTTCGGTGCGTTTATCTGCCGTGCGGTACGCCCTATCTGACGGGAAACATAGCTCATTGCGTTGCCGCCGCCTGCGGATACGCCCACAACATATGGGTAGTAAATCCCGTTTTCCATAAGTCTGTCGAGTACGCCCGCCGTGAAAATTCCCCTAACGGCGCCGCCCTCAAGTATAAGTCCGGTTTTCATATAATTCACCGCCATAACATATTTTTTACGATAATATTGTACCACACTAAAATCAACTTTTTGTAAACTTCATTAAAGAAATTATGCGCATTTTCGACAAAATTTTCGGTGAAAATCCCTCGAGTTTGTCATATCTAACTCGATAAAATCCCACAAAAAAGGACAGAATGATCTGTCCTTAGCTTGACGAAAACCCCGCCGCAGCGGAATAAAAGTTTTCGGTCCAGCCTTTTTCAAAAGGC
>CAYRLM010000118.1:0-7561 GCA_964425035.1 uncultured Ruminococcus sp. | reverse complement strand
AAAGGCTGGACCGAAAACTTTTATCCCGCTGCGGCGGGGTTTTTCGACAAGCTGCAATAAATGCCCTGCGTTTATTGTGTTATTTTGTCAGAAAAGCCCGGTTATTATTCCATCGTCCGTAACATCAATCCCGTCAGCCGCAGGCTTTTTCGGAAGTCCCGGCATTGTCATCACCGAACCGGTCAGCGCAACGACAAAGCCTGCGCCGACGCTTGCATAGACCTCACGGACATGGATGTTAAACCCTTCCGGTCTGCCAAGCATATTCGGATTGTCAGAAAGAGAGTACTGCGTTTTCGCCATGCATACCGGCAGATTTCCCCAACCGTTTTCTGTTATTTTTTTGATTGCGGCGTATGCCGAAGGCTCAAACTCAACTCCGTCCGCACCGTAGATTTCTTTGGCAATCGTTTCGATTTTCCTGTCAATCGGCATTTCGTCGGGATAAAGCAGAGCAAACGACGGCTTTCTTTCTTCAAGCATTGCAAGAACCTTTTCGGCAAGCTCGATTCCGCCGCTGCCGCCCTTTTCCCAAACCTCGCTCAGCGCAAATTCGCAGCCGTGTTCCTCGCAGTAACTCTTTACAAAATCAAGTTCTGCGTCCGTATCCGTAACAAAACGGTTCAGCGTCACAACAACGGGTATTCCGAATTTCTGCATATTTTCAATGTGCTTGCCTAAGTTGCGGATACCGGCTTTCAGCGCTTCGGGATTTTCGGCGGACAGCTCGCCCTTGGGTACACCGCCGTTGTATTTCAGCGCACGGACTGTCGCGACTATTACGGCAGCATCGGGAGAAAGTCCTGCCGCCCTGCACTTGATATCGCAGAATTTTTCCGCACCGAGGTCAGCGCCGAAGCCGGCTTCCGTCACTACATAATCACACAGCTTTAATGCGGTCTTTGTGGCTCTGACAGAGCTGCAGCCATGTGCAATATTCGCAAACGGCCCGCCGTGCACAAAAACGGGAGTGTTTTCCAGCGTCTGTATAAGGTTTGGCTTGATTGCGTCCTTGAGCAGCGCAGCCATTGCTCCGACAGCGTTTAGCTGACCTGCGGTGACGGGTTCGCCGTCGTAGGTGTACGCAACAACTATTGCGGAAAGACGTTCCTTGAGGTCGTGCATATTTTCGCACAGGCAGAGTATCGCCATTATTTCGGACGCAACGGTTATCGTGAAATGGTCTTCACGGGTTACGCCGTCGGTTTTTTTGCCCATTCCGATAACTATGTTGCGCAGTTCGCGGTCGTTCATGTCGAGGCAGCGCTTCCAGATTATCTGCTTTGGGTCAATCCGCAGAGCGTTTCCCTGGTGAATATGGTTGTCCAGGAGTGCGGCAAGCAGATTGTTCGCAGTCGTTATCGCATGAAAATCCCCGGTGAAGTGCAGATTAAGGTCGTCCATCGGCACAGCCTGAGCATATCCGCCGCCGGCTGCACCTCCTTTGATTCCGAAGCAGGGGCCGAGCGACGGCTCCCTGAGAGCGCAAGCGGCTTTTTTTCCCATCTTTGAAAGAGCCTGCGCAAGTCCGATTGACGTGGTGGTTTTTCCCTCGCCCGCCGGAGTCGGGTTTATTGCCGTAACAAGAATCAGCTTGCCGTCGGGATTGTCCCGGATTCTCTCAAAAAGCTCATCGGATAGCTTAGCCTTGTACTTTCCGTAAAGCTCCAGCTCGTCTTCGTTTATTCCGATGCTTTCGGCCACCCGGGTGATTTTCGACATTTTTGCTTCTCTTGCTATTTCGATATCGCTTTTCATTATTCCGTTTCCTTTCTGAGCTTTCTTTCACCGAAGATTTTCTCCGCTATCTTCATACCGGTCGGTGTGGCGGCAATTCCGCCCTGTGCGGTTTCGCGAAGAGCCTCCGGCAGCATTTTTCCGGTTCTGAACATTGCGTCAAGCACCTCGTCGGGAGGCACAGGAACAACCATTCCGCCTATTGCAAGGTCTGCGCTGAGAAGTGCATTCACAGCCTGAGAAGCGTTTCTGTGTGCACATGGAATCTGCACCAGCCCGGCAAGCGGGTCGCACACAAGTCCCATTATATTTATCAGCGCAATTGAGAAGGCGCTCATAGCGTCCTCCGGGGAATGTCCCAGCATCTCAACCGCAGCGGCGGCAGCCATTGCCGCTGCCGCACCGCACTCTGCCTGACAGCCGCCTTCCGCACCGGAAACGGTCGCATTTTGGGTGATTACCGAGCCTATTCCCGCCGATGTAATCAGCCCGTGAATAACCGCTTCATCGGGAAGCCCGAATTCATCTCTCAGCGAAATCAGCACTGCCGGAAGAATTCCGCAGGAGCCTGCGGTTGGGGCTGCGCATATCTTTCCCATAGAAGCATTCACCTCTATACCGGAAAGCGCGTAAGCCATTGCCCTGTTAATCAGTCCGCCGCAGATTGTATTGCCTTTCAGGGCGTAGCTCCATTGCTGCGCCGAAAAACCGGAAACGAGATTTGCCACAGTGGGCTGCGGTACGCTGAGCGCTTTTTTCGCTGACCGCTCCATTATTGCAAAGCGCTTTGCGAACACCTCTGTTATTTCTTCCTCAGAAGCGCCGCTCAGCTCCGATTCTTCCTCAATAACCGCTTTCCATATCGGAATATGCCGCTCTCGGGTTATACGGATAAGTTCGCTGAATGAATTGTACACAATATCACGCTCCTGAAAATGGTCTGATTATCTCTGCTTCCTCTATACCCGGAACAGCTGTAATTTCCTGCACAATATCTTCCGGCAGGGGGAGGTCGGTTTCTATTACGCAACAGGCTGCACCGCCCTTTTTACGGCGGATAAGCTGCATCTGCGCAATGTTGAAATTCCGCTTGGCAAGCACACCGCTGACGGCGGAAACTATCCCCTTTGAATCGGTCTGGCGAATAAACAGCACGGGGTTTGTAAGGGTAAGGTTTGTACGAAATCCGTCAACCGAGGTTATCACAATCTGACCGCCCCCAATGGAAGAGCCTATTATTTCTTCGGTTTTGCCCTCGCTGTCCGAAAAACGCATAACCACCGTATTCTCATACTCCGACTCATACTCTGATTCGTAAAAGCTTATGTCAACATTCTGCTCCTCTGCAATCTCGAACGCTCTGGGCAGCCGTTCGTCGTCGGCGGACAGTCCCAGTGCTCCTGCGGCAAGCGCAAGGTCTGTTCCGTGACCGCACCATGTTTTTGCAAAAGAACCGCACAACCCGAAAGCAACGCTTTTTACCGGTCTGCCGAATATCATTCTTGCCGCACCGGACAGCCTCGCAGCGCCTGCCGTATGGGAACTTGACGGGCCTATCATCACGGGGCCCACTACCGAGAATATACTGACCCTCATCTCAGACCCGCCGCCAGCTCCGCAGCTTTTACGCAGTTGCACATCAGCATTGCAATAGTCATCGGGCCTACCCCGCCGGGAACGGGAGTTATCGCCCCGCACACAGGCTCCACGCTTTCAAAATCCACGTCGCCGCAGAGCTTTCCGTTTTCCGTGCGGTGAATTCCCACGTCAATCACGGCAGCGCCGGGCTTCACATATTCGGCGCCGACCATCTTGGGCTTTCCCGCTGCGCACACCAGAATATCCGCCTGCTTAGTGATTTCCGGGAGATTTTCGGTGCGGGAGTGGCAAATTGTGACCGTGCCGTTTTCTCTCAGCAGCATTGCCGCCATCGGCTTTCCGACAATGTTGCTTCTTCCGATTACTGCGCAGCGTTTGCCGTCAATTTTTATTCCGCTGCGTTTGAGCAGCTGGATAACTCCCGCCGGAGTGCAGGATTCAAGGCATTCGCTGCCGACATTCAGCTTGCCGACATTGCGCTCGCTGAAGCCGTCCACATCTTTTTCGGGTATAACCACCTGAGTAATCTTATAGCTGTCGATGTGCGCCGGCAGCGGGAGCTGAATAAGCAGACCGCTCACCTCGCTGTCCTTGTTAAGCCGGTCAATCAGCGAAAGCAGCTCCTGCTCGGTGACGCTCTCCGAAAGCTCAAAGGATTTGGACGCAATGCCGATTTCCTCGCAGCCGCGCTTTTTGTTTCGCACATATACCGACGAAGCAGGGTCGTTCCCCACCTGAATTACCGCAAGGCAAGGCTTCACTCCCTTTGCGGCAAGCACCTTTACTTTTTCTTTCAGCTCGTCCTTTATGTCCTGAGAAATCTTCTTTCCGTCAATGATAACAGCCATTTTTCCCTTCCTCCGTCAATCAATAAATGGGGAATTTTCCGCATAGCTCAGCCACCTCGTCGGTGATATAACCGGTCTTGCTGTCATAATCGTTCACGCACAGTGCGATAAGCTCTGCGATTTTCTGCATTTCCGGCTCTTTCATACCTCTTGCGGTGACCGCAGGGGTTCCGATTCTCACGCCGGATGTAACGAAAGCCTTTTGCGGATCGTTCGGCACGGTGTTCTTGTTGAGGGTAATGTGAACCTCGTCGCAGCGGCGCTGAAGCTCCTTTCCGGTTACGTCTGTGCCGCGGAGGTCGGCAAGCATAAGATGGTTGTCCGTTCCTCCGGTCAGGACTTTGACGCCATTGCCGATAAGCCCTTTGGCAAGCGCCTGCGCATTGTTCACAATCTGCTGCTGATAGGTCTTGAATTGAGGCTTGAGTACCTCGCCGAAGCACACCGCTTTAGCGGCAATAACGTGCATCAAGGGCCCGCCCTGAATACCCGGGAATACCGCCTTGTTGAAATTAAACTTATCCTGCGCCGCTTGACTTGCAAGAATCATGCCGCCTCTCGGCCCTCTGAGGGTCTTGTGTGTGGTTGTGGTGACTACGTCTGCGTAGGGTATGGGTGAGGGGTGAAGTCCCGCCGCAACAAGTCCCGCAATATGCGCCATATCCACCATGAGGTAAGCCCCTACCTCATCGGCAATCTCACGGAACCGCTTGAAATCAATGACCCTTGCGTATGCGCTCGCACCTGCCACAATCATCTTGGGCTTGTATTCTTTTGCCATTTTCAGCACGTTGTCATAGTCCAGAAAACCGTTTTCGTCAACTCCGTAATGCACCGCATTGAAATATTTTCCCGAAATGTTCACCGGGCTGCCGTGGGAAAGATGACCGCCCTGGTCAAGGCTCATTCCGAGTACCGTGTCCCCCGGCTCCAGCATTGCGAAGAAAACAGCCGTGTTTGCCTGTGCGCCCGAGTGGGGCTGGACATTGGCGTATTCGCAGCCGAAAATCTGCTTTGCGCGCTCAATTGCGAGATTTTCCACCTTATCGACAAACTGGCAGCCGCCGTAATATCTTTTGCCGGGATAACCCTCCGCATACTTGTTTGTGAGAATGCTTCCCATTGCCAGCATAACCTGCTCGGTTACGATGTTTTCAGAGGCGATAAGCTC
This sequence comes from uncultured Ruminococcus sp., assembly GCA_964425035.1. Lineage (GTDB taxonomy): Bacteria > Bacillota > Clostridia > Oscillospirales > Ruminococcaceae > CAG-115. The sequence goes on along the minus strand of CAYRLM010000118.1, from coordinate 2,206 downwards.
AATGTTGCCGCGCTGTCTTGCCAGCTCCTCCTGCATTGCCCGTCCGACTTCCGGGTCGTACTGTGTGATTTGCTCCAAAATAGTGTCAATCATGGTACTTTGTCCTTTCATTTACGCTGTGCGTTTGTTTTGTCAAACAAGCATACAAAAAAGAGGCACAAAGCCGCATTTCCGCATGCTTTTGTGCCTCTGTCTTTTTTACCTGAAAGATTAAACTTCGTCGGTGCGTCATTGCTTTCCAGAGTACCGTCAGATACAAGTCCTTTTACCTGAGAGTTTTTGCATTTTCCCCTTCGGTGATGCCGCAGCATTCTCTCCCTGTATCGTCTGCCGATATATTTTGTTTGATTGTTTGTATTATATCACACACTCTTGATTTTGTCAATATGCATTTTGAAAAAATTCAAAAATTCAAAATATTTTTGACTGATTTTAGAAAATGGCTTAGCAAAGCCGATTTAATCTCGATATGCCTTGTGACGATAAGAGAAATCGGCAAGTTGTACAAATAGATTATTCAAAATTGGGCACTTTTCTCGTTATTATACATTGACCCGAATACCTTGTTGTGATAAAATAATATTGCAGATTTCCAACACATGGAACGGAGAAGAAATATGTCAATAACAGTAGAACAATTCATTGCTCAGTCCCAGAATATATATTTCAAATGCATAGCCGGCTTCGGCGGTCTGGGACGCGAAATAAGTTCATTCAGCATTGTAGATACCCCGGAGATACTAAACTGGCTCAAAGGCGGAGAATTGGTTGTTGAAGCGGGTTATATTTCCAAAAACTTCCCCGCGCTTCGTGCCAGCCTTGTCCGTGACCTCGCCGAAAAGGGATGTGCCGGGCTTGGCATAAAGATAAACAGATATTTCAACAAAATCCCGGACGAGTTCATTGAGCAGGGTGACAAATATAATTTTCCTATATTCGAGCTTCCGTACGAAACAAGGTTCTGCGATGTTGCCTTTGAAATTCACAAGCACATTTTTGAAAGCACCATGACCACTGCGGAGAAAATATACAACATTTTTCACCGCATTACCAACACGGTTCTTTCCGATGCGTCCAGCGAACGCATGCTGTACGATATCTGCACAACAGTCGGAAATCCCGTGCTTATGCTGAATGAAAATTTCGAGCTTTTGGCCTACGAAAATGTTTCCGAAACAAGCGTAAATATACAAAGCCTGATGAATCTGGAATACGGCAAGCCGATTTTTTCTTCCGATACAATTGAAAGCTTAATTCGGCTTTACCGAAAAACTCAGTTCAAGTCGCATAATGTGGATACAGACTGCGGTTCTTCAATCGTTTCGACTGTAATTATTCCGATAAGCATTAATCTCGATCTGTACGGATATATCGTTATACCGCAATGCATAAGCCCGATATCTCTGGAGCATTATCAGATCATGGACAGCATTGCTTCCATAATTGCTATCAGCTTTATCAAAAACAGGCTTTCCCCCGATACTCTCAAAAACGGCGGAAATCATTTTGCCAATACTGTCCTTGAAGGAAATATCACTTCGCCGGAGGCAATGCGGCGAGCCTGCGAAATAAACAATTTCAACCATTCCTCGGCAAGGGTATGCATAAGCATCAGCATAAGCCAGATCCTCAATTTCCCTTATGAGAAAAGAAACGCCGTCCGGGACATTATCCACTCCTTTGAGAGCCTGATGTCGTCCAAATTCGGCGTATCGTTCTATTCCGTTCAGCTGAACAGCAGATTTTCGTTTTTTGTGTTCTTTCCGGAGAGCGAAAAACATTCCAGTGTGGAACAGACATGTGAGGAAATTGCGGAAGAATTTGCCGAAAAGCTCAGACAATATGGCGTTGATTTTAAGATCGGAATAAGCGCCTGCACAACTTCCGTTATGATGATACCCAAATGCTTCCGTCAGTCTGCGGAGCTGATTTCAATGGGGTGCAGGATTTTTCCGGATAAACAGATTTATTCCTACTCAAACTGCCAGAATTACTACATGCTCGCAAGCTCAATGACGCAGAGAGATCTGCAAAATCTTGTGGATGACACAATTCTTCCTCTGGTGAATTTTGATGAGGAAAACAGCGGCGACCTGGTTCTGACGCTGGAATGCTATATCAACAATCGCTTTAATGTCACCAAAACCGCCGCAGATATGTTTGTACACAGAAACACCATGATTAACAAGCTGGACAAAATAAATGA
>CAYRLM010000117.1:0-7563 GCA_964425035.1 uncultured Ruminococcus sp. | reverse complement strand
AAACACTTCTATCCCAGCAAGTGTACTGGCAACGGCTAACGCCTTATGCCTTATGTGCGCGGCTGGGATGCTCGTCGGAAAAGCCCCGACGGGGCTTTTCCGACGGTCTGTATCCCCGGATCACACATTCCGGGGATTTTTTGCGCTGCTTGTTAATTTACAGGTTCACGCTCATCATTTCGGCAATTTTCTGCCGTACTCTGTAAGCCACCTCGGAGGGTGCGAGCTTTTCGCTGAAGCTCTTGTCGCGGGCGGATATTTCTATCACGCCGTCCTTGAGGTTTCTCGGACTTACGATAATGCGGAGCGGTACGCCCAGAAGGTCGGCGTCGGAGAACATTACACCTGCGCTGACGGAGCGGTCGTCGTAGATAACCTCAACGCCTTTTTCGGTCAGCTCGCCGTAAAGTGCGTCCGCCTTTTCCTTTACCTCGGCGTCGTCCGAGCGAACCGCACAGAGATGTACCTGCCACGGGGCGATAGCCATAGGCCAGATAGGGCCGTAATCATCGTGATGTACCTCGCATACGGAGGCTGCAAGTCTGCCCACACCGATACCGTAGCAGCCCATTATCGGCACCTGAGCATTGCCGTCCTTGTCAAGGTAGGTCATGCCCATGCTCTTGGTGTACTTTGTGCCGAGCTGGAATATGTTCCCGACCTCTATTCCTCGGGAGATAGTGATGCGCTTCTTTCCGCAGACGGGGCAGATACCGCCCTCGATAATCTTGGCGAAATCACGGTACTCCACCTGTCCGCAGTCGCGCTCAATGTCAAGCCCGGTGTAGTGGTACTTCTCCTTGTTTGCGCCGCAGGAGAGATTGTTGGTGTTTTGCAGCGACCTGTCGAACAGCACGGTTATGCCCTCGGGAAGTCCCACAGGACCGATGTAGCCCGGGTTAAGTCCGCATTCGGGAGTAATTACCGCCGGGTGGATCTCGCAGCCGAGGAAGTTCGTGAGCTTTGTTTCGTTGATGTCGAGATCGCCCCTGATAAATACCGCAATATAGCTGTCATCGCAGTTGCGTTGGTATACCACCGCCTTGCAGCTTTTGTCCTGCGGAGTGTGCAGGAACTCGCAGATATCCTCGATGGTGTGAATATCCGGGGTGTAAACCTCGGTGAGCGGTTGGCTTTCCGCATCACGGGTGTTTTCTATGATAGACTCGGCAGCTTCCATATTCGCACGGAAGCCGCAGTCGCCGCAAATCGCAATGGAGTCCTCGCCGATAGGGGTAAGCAGCATGAATTCATGCGAAATGCTGCCGCCCATCATGCCGGAGTCGGATTTCACGGAAATAACCTCGGGAATGCCCGCTCTCGCATAGATACGTTCGTATGCCTTGTGGCAGCGCATATAGTATTCTTCGAGATCCTCCTGAGAGGTATGGAAAGAATATGCGTCCTTCATGGTGAACTCTCTCACACGGATAAGACCGCCTCTGGGACGTGCTTCGTCACGGAACTTTGTCTGTATCTGATATATCATGAAAGGGTATTTTGTGTAGCTGTTTGCGTATTCTCGAACCAGCTGTACCGCCGCCTCCTCGTGGGTCATGCCGAGTACCATCTGCGCCTTGTTGCGGTCGGTGAAGCGCAGCAGCTCGCTGCCTATGCTCTCGTATCTGCCGGATTCCTGCCAGAGGGAAGCGGGCATTACAACAGGGAAGGATACCTCCTGACCGTCAATTGCGTCCATTTCCTCCCGGATTATCTGCTCTATCTTGCGTGTAATGCGCTTCAGCGGCATATAGCTGGAGAATATGCCGTTTGCGACATATTTCATGTAGCCGCCTCTTATCATAAGGGCATGGCTGTCGATGTTACAGTCTGACGGGCGCTGCTTGAAGCGGTCGCCGACAAGCTTTTCAAGTTTCATGTTTTGCTTCCTTTCGATATTGATTTTTTTGCGGAAAATTTGCCGACAGAATACAAAAGCCCCGAACCGTAAAGGCTCAGGGCGAACTGCACAAAGTCCGTGTTACCACCTGAATTCGGGAATATCCCGCACTTGGCGTCATACAACGCTTCTCATTTAACGGTGAGCGCCGGCGCCGCTTAATGCTGCGATAACGCAGGTTCGGGGGCGCAGCTCAAAGACGGGTTCGGCATATCGTCAATAACGGCTCGCACCACACGCCGCTTCTCTGAAAAATCGGAACTGCCTACTGTTTCTTGTCACAGCTTTTCGTATTCATATGTTTGATTATAGCACTTTTTTTTCCTGTTGTCAAGCGCCGTGCTTAACAGGTTTTTTGCTGCCGCATTGACAGCGGCTGCGGTTCAATTTCCTGACCAAAAAAATTTTTTTCGGCATGATTTTGCCTTAATACTGCGGTTTGAAGCCTGAATGTAAAATTATGTAAGAAAAATTACACTTAAAGAAAAACACTTTTTGGAATAAGTGTGATATAATTATTGCGGTGTTAAAAAGCACCGTACAAAAAATAATTTCAAGGAGGATTTGGCAAATGATGAAAAGGGTATTGTCCTGCATAATGGCGCTGGTCATGGCGGTGACCGCCGCTGCATTTTGCGGGATAACGGTGTCGGCGAAAGACGCGGACATAAAGGTAAGGGGCTATTCGGGAGGCGACGGAATGTATTACGTCGAACTGTACGGTCTTACTCGCAAGCAGTACACATCGCTGCTCAATGACGGCGATGAATTCTATGTGAGCATTGATAATAATGAAAATTCTGCTTTTATAAGCGTATCTTGCAGCAGTGAATTATCTGCGACAACTGCCGTGTCGCTTATTGGGTACAATGGGTATAACGGGATATCCGCCGGTGCATTCTACAATAATTACGAAGGTTATATTATTGCGTCGTATAATGCGTCGTTGCAAATCGAGAGCATATATGGGACGGCAGACGATAAGAGTTATGGCTTCCGCTGGTCGCTGGATACAAATGATGAAGACGCAAAGGCGGCGGTAGCGGATCTCACGGCTTCGGGAGATATAACCGTATTTTTTTCTGCCAAAAAGTCGGGGTCGGACATCAGCATAGACGGTCTGAACAGAAGCTATTCGCTGAAAGTCAGCTGGAACAGCAAAACAGCCGGCGGCAGCAGCTCAAACACCGGTGACGACAGCTGGAAAGAATACACGAAGTGGTCGTATGATATCGATTATGACAACAATAACAGAAAAATAACCATATCCAAAAATATCGTTGAAAAAGGATATACAACCATTCAGTTCTGGTATCCCAAAAACGATGTTTCGTTGATGAAGTCAATAACGAACGCCAAAGCGTCAGGATTTCTGAATTATAATGTTGAAATAAATTCCAAATTTGGATTTATTGCGACAGTGTATTCAAACGGTAAAGCATATTACAGAACTTACGACATTGAAAACAACTATAATAACATAACAGAAGATTATAAGGAAGATTTAACGTCTACAAGCGATGGAGGTGGCGTATGGGCTTGGTCGTTTAAGAACAATTCCGATGTCGCAAAAGTGCTGAGAGAAAATACTCTGACTGTTAGTTTATGCTATTTTTGCTCAAGCCTTAATACGAATTCGGAGCAATCCAGTGTTGATTATGCGGGTTCCAGTAAATACGCATTTGTATTTACGCATACAACTGACAATGACATAATCAGGCCTACGCTCGACATATCCCTGCTGGATTTCACCGATATATCCGACAAGAACTATACCGGCAAAGCGATAAAGCCCTCCGTCACGATAAAGGAAGGCACAAAAACACTTGTCAAAGGCGTGGATTACACCGTTAAATACAAGAACAACAAGAAAATCGGCAAGGCAACGATTACCGTCACAGGTAAGGGCGATTACAAGGGAACGAAAACGATCACCTTCAATATTCTGCCCAAGAAGCCGACGCTCAGCGCCAAGAAGTCGGGAACGGGCAAGGTTACTCTCTCGTGGACGAAATCTTCCGGTGCGGCGAAGTATGAAATCTATTGCAGCACATCAAACGGCAGCTATAAAAAGGTCGCAACGGTGTCCGCAAAAAAGCTCAGCAAGGTAATTTCGGGGCTGAGCGGAAAGCTTAGCAGCTATCAGTTCAAGATACGGGCGGTTGCCACAGGCTCTGACGGAAAGACTTACTATACATGGTCCAATTCCGTCAGTGCGGTTTGATTGGTCATAGCCCTTAGGGGTATGAATAAATAAACATTATGGAGGTATTTTAACATGCGAATGAAAAGGATTATTTCCGCTGCCACAATGGTGGCGGTAGCGGCATCGGCGGTGTCGGTGTCCGCTTCGGCGGCTTCGGGCAGACTGGAGCTGCTGACCGTGCCGGTAAGCAGTATGGACGACAATGCGGTCAATATCGGAACTACGTATACCGAGAATCTGTATGGGCTTGTTGGCGACAACGACTATATATCAAGCTTTGCTTCCATTACACAGAAGGACATCAGAAACTGGCGCAGCACGGGCGATTTCACTTTCACCGGTGTGACGGTTGACGGCGATGTTGACCGCACTAATCTTGGTAATTTCTCTAATATGCAGGGACTCTTTAACAGAAACGAAGACGGTGACATAGTCAGAAGATACGCCTATGACTTCAACGGAACGGATACGCTTAAAATCACATATGATTCGTCCGATTGGTTCTATATGAGAGATGACGGATATATCGTCGAACTTGATTATGATACCAATCATGTAAATGTGAAAAAGTATGACGGAAATGTGATTGCCGACAGCTACTCTGTTTCCGTTCCGGTACTTGACGGATATTCGGTTTCGTGCTATGCAACTAATAATGAACATTACCTTTCATACATACGTTACGTCACCAATGTCAGCGAGGGTGATTATCCCGATTATGATATCGTGATTGACGGTTTGTCCACCGATGGCGAGTTAGTCAATATTTATTCCGGAACAGATGCAGCTGGAGGTATATCACTGGTTACAGACGATTACATGGTTTTCTGGGTGCAGGATCAACCATATCCCTCAATAGGCAATATTTTTGTGCCTGAAACCGGCGCAATATATTCTTTATCAGCCGAACCCGGAGAAATGCAAGCAGCATATGCCTTCGGCGAAAACGATAATATATTTGTCTTTTCCGGAGTCCTCTATAAAACCGAAACCGGCAGAGAAACCGGCAAATATTATCTTGTCAAAATAGATTTTGACTCGGGTCACAAGAGCGGAAATGCTAGAGCTTATCAGAATTTCACCCTTTATGATTGTGAATTGCTCACCGATGAATATCAGTATATCGATTCGTTTGACGGTGAATACTATCTTGCGGAAACCATGGACGGCAAATGGGGCTATATCAACAGCGACGGAAAGCTGCTTGCGACATTTGACGACGCCGGACCTTTTAACGGCAAATACGCACCCGTTGTCAAGGACGGCAAGGCGTTCCTCATCAACCGCAGCTTCAAGCGCGTGTCCGAAAAGATAGACGCCGAGGGTGTATGGACAATGGATAAGGGATTGTACTGGGTTACAATCAATGGCGAGAAATATCTCATGACCTACGGTCAGACAGTAGCCGACAGCGAAGAGCCGGAGGACGAGCCCTCCGAGGAAGCGCCCGAAAAGCCTGCCGACGAGCCGTCCGAGGAAGCTCCCTCGCAGTCCGGCGCAGAAGATGAAGCCTCCTCCGCCCCTGCCGACGCAGAAAAGGACGAGAACAAGGGCAACCCGGACACCGGCGCAGGTTCGGCAGCAGTCGGTATCGGTGCGGTAATAATTGCCGCAGGCGCAATGCTGCTCAGCAGAAAACACTCCTAAAGCTATATAATATAGCGGAATCCTCTGGAAATGCACCCCATGAAAATCTCGTGGGGCGCATTTTTTTCAAAAAACCTATTGATTTTCCGAAAAGAACGTGGTATAATACATAAAGATAGATTAGACTGAAGACTGGGGTTTCGCTCCGGTCTTTAAGTTTTAATCGGGGGATTTTCCGCAGCGTTTGGGCTGAGGGAATCCCCGGCTGCATATTCTGAAAGGAGCTGTCTTAATGGCATTGGCAAAGGGTCTTAGCTCGATAGAAGCGGCTGCGGAGGCTGCGGTAAGACCGATAGTTGAGGAACACGGCTTTGCGCTGTGGGACGTATGGTTCGCCAAGGAGGGCGCAAAGTGGTATCTGCGCATATTCATCGACCGTCCGGGAGGCGTATCCATTGACGACTGCGAGTCGATAGACGGGCTTATCAACGCCGAGATCGACAAGCAGGATTTTGTTGACAGGATAGATTATCTCGAGATAGGCTCTGCGGGACTGGAGCGCCCGGTGCGCCGTATCGCCCAGCTTCCTCAGTCGATAGGAAAGAAGCTCCTCGTCAAGACCTACAAGCTGTGCGAGGGCGCTCCCTCAAAGGCTTTCAGCTGCGTGCTCAGCGGCTTTGACGGCGAGAATATCACGGTAAACGGGGATTTTGGGGAGCTGGCGCTGCCGCTCGCCGACGTTTCCGCAATAAATTACGACGATTTTGATGATCAGGATCTGCTCCTGAACGGAGAATGACACTATAATTATACGGAGGAATAACGGAAAATGGCTAAGAAGAAGGTACAGCCCAAGGACGATATGATGGATTTTTTCACTGCGCTGACCGAGTACGCACAGGAAAAGGGCATCGACAGGGACGTATTCGTGGCGAAGATAAAGAACGCCATCGAAAAGAGCCTCAAGACCAACATGCATCTTGAGGACAAGGACAGCGAGGTAGTTTTCGTCAACATAGATTTCGACAGGCAGCTGTTCAATGTAAGCGTACTTAAAGAGGTTATCGAGGTTGTTGACACGCTGTATGAGCCTGAGATTGAGATAGTTCTCGAGGACGCTCTCAAAATAGACCCGTCTGCGCAGGTCGGCGATAAGATCAGAGTTCCGGTGGATACCCACGAGTTCAAGCGCATTGCCGCAAAGAACGCAAAGGATCTTATCAAGCAGGGCTTCCGTGACGTAGAGCGCCAGCAGCTCAGCGAGATGTGGGGCGAGTACGAGAACGAGGCGGTTTCCGCCGTAGTCACCAAGATAGAGCCCAAGACAGGTCACGCCACAATCGAGGTGAACCGCAACGAGGTGCTTCTCATGCGGCAGGATCAGATACCGGGCGAGGTTCTTCACGTCGGCGATGTTATCAAGGTATATATCACGGGCGTTTCCAAAGAATATAAGGAGGGCGCAAAGCGGCAGTCGCTGCGCATAACACGCACGGACAAGGGACTTATAAAGCGCCTGTTCGAGCTGGAATGCCCCGAAATCTACGACGGTACGGTGGAGATAAAGTCCACGAGCCGCGCACCCGGCTCCCGCTCCAAGATCGCCGTTATCAGCAACGACCCGAACGTTGACGCCGTAGGCTCATGCATAGGAACGCAGAAATCCCGTATAAATGCCGTAACAAAGGAGCTTAAGGGCGAAAAGGTGGACGTGGTTCTTTACAGCGAGGATCCCGAGGAGTTTATCAAACAGGCGCTGAAGCCTGCCGAGGTGCTTCGCGTGGTGATTAACGATCCGCATGTGAGAGCGTGCAAGGCTATCGTTCCCGATAATCAGCTTTCGCTTGCCATCGGCAATAAGGGTCAGAAC
>CAYRLM010000116.1:0-7567 GCA_964425035.1 uncultured Ruminococcus sp. | reverse complement strand
CCCAGCAGGAAGCTCTCCGGGTTTGCTATAAGCGGGCCGAAGTCGGCCATAGCGCCGATGCCGAGGAAGATGATCGGAGGATAAATACCCAGCTTAACGCCAAGGTAAAGCATATCCAACAGACCGCCCTCGTGAAGCACACGTCCGTAATCGAGGCTGACCTCCTTGACGTAGGTAACGGCAAGATTTGCGCCCTCCTGAACATACTCGGGAGCAAAATAGGGGTTTGTGGAAGGATTCCACAGCTCTGCGTGGTAAAGACCGCTTCCGGGGAGGTTTGTGAGCAGCATGCCGAATGCGATTGGGAGCATCAGCAGCGGCTCGTACTGCTTCTTAATCGCCAGATAGAACAGGACGAAAGAAAGCAGTATCATAATGATGCTCTGCCAGCCGTTTACTTCTGCGAAACCAGCGAAGCCTGATTTACCGGCGAGCTTTTCTACGGTATCAACAAATATTTCCATGCTTCAATATTCCTTTCTGTCTGTTCTCAGAACGGGCGCGTATTCTCGCCGATACCCGCAAGGCTCCATGCAGAGCGGGATCTTCTGTCGCGGCGCTTTACATCTCTGATCGTGTAAGAAACGCCCTCTTCCTCTGCATAGGCAGCGACAGCCGCACTGATAACAGCCATTATTTCGTCGTCGTTGTCCTCTTCCTCGGCTGCCTCTTCAACGGCGGCAGGGGCAGGTGTTGATGTCGGCGCGGGCGCAGCGGCAGCCTTTGCAGCCTTTGCCTTTGCCTTCCTGCTCTTGTCAATGTTCTGGAAAACAGTACCCATCAGCCAGAATACGAAAATAAGGATAGCAAGAATACAGAATACCACAAGGATACCCGTTACGGTGGTGATAGCGACGGAACCCCAGTAATCGGGATCGGTAAGCTGCGCATGGGCATCTGGAAGCGCCTGTATCCTGGCGATAACACCCCCATTAGCCTCCTCGGTTGCCTCGGCGGTTTCCTGAAAGGCGTCAAGCACGATCTTCCACGAACCTGAGGACGCTTCCGCTGTTGCAGACGCCTCAGCCGTTGCAGCCGCCTCAACGGAAGCCACAGCCGACAATATGGAATATGCGATGTTCATATTAAGTCTCCTTTTTGGCCGAAATCGCATTTCGGATTTTTAATCATGTCTATTATACAATATTTTGGGTAAAAATTCAACCGGAATGTTTGTGTTTTTTTTGACAAAACATAAACTGTTACTGCTGTTTTTTTTGGACAATTTGTTAAATTAAATCAGCGTCACATTATTTTCCGGTCAGCAGAAGCCGCCGTCAACTCCCAGCACCTGCCCGGTAACGAAGCGGTTCTCCGCAAGCGCTCTTACCGCTCTTGCGACCTCTGACGGCTGCCCAAAACGGCACAGCGGAGTTTGCTCCGCAAGCTCCGCCAGCTCCTCTGCGGAAAGCCGAGAGCTGTTCATTGGGCTGTCTATCACTCCAGGCGCAACGCAGTTTACCGTAATGCCCGAGGCGCCAAGCTCCCTTGCCAGCGCCTTTGTAAGCCCGATAACTCCCGCTTTTGCCGCAGAATATGCGCTCTCGCATGAGCCGCCGTACACTCCCCAGACCGATGAAACATTGACTATCGCACCGCTTTTGCGGTTTATCATTGACCTCACCGCCGCATGTGTCATATTGTACACGCCGTTGAGGTCAACGTTCATCACTCTCTGCCAGTCCTCCGGGGTGATATCCGTGAACGGCTTTATCTGAGAAATTCCTGCATTGTTCACCAGCACGTCAATCCTGCCGTACTTGCGAAGCACCCACTCCACGGCGTTCAGCGCCGAGGAATAGTCCGACACGTCCGCCTGAACCGCCTCGCAGTGAAGCTCGCCGCAAAGTCTTTTTGCTTCCTCCTCACGGGAATTGTAGGTTATCACCACATCGTCAGTCTGCGCAAATTCACGGGCGACTGCGCTGCCGACAGCGCCGCTGCCGCCGGTTATCAGTATAAGGCTCACTTTCCGCTCACCGTTATATTATCGCCGTCGGCTTCGATGGATATTTCGGACAGCGGCTGATCTGCGTGGTCTATGATAAGCTCCGCCAGCGGATCCTCGATGTCGCTGCGAATTACCCTGCGGATATCGCGTCCGCCGTACTTTCCGCCGTGCGACTTCTTTGCCACAGCCATGTATACTCCCTCGCCGATATTCAGCGCAAGCTTCTTTTCGGCAAGCGGCGCAGCCAGTTCTCCCAACATAAGCCTTGCGATATCCGCATAGCTCTCAACGCTGAGCGGCTTGAACACGATTACCTCGTCAATCCTGCCGATGAACTCGGGGCGCAGAAAATCACGAAGCCCCTTTAGCGCGCGTTCCTTGCTGATATCGCCCTCCGTCTGCGTAAACCCGACGCTGTTGCTGCCCGTAGAAGAGCCTGCGTTCGATGTCATGCAGATGATGGTGTTCTCAAAGCTTACCGACCTTCCGTGTGCGTCGTTTATTTTGCCCTCGTCAAGTATCTGAAGCAGGATGTTCATTACATCGGGGTGTGCCTTTTCTATCTCGTCGAAAAGTATCACGGAATAAGGCTTGCGGCGTACTCTCTCGGTAAGCTGTCCCGCCTCGTCGTAGCCCACATATCCGGGCGGCGAGCCGATTATCTTGGATACGCTGTGCTTCTCCATATATTCCGACATGTCGAGCCTGATAAGCGGCTCCACCGTGTCGAACATTTCCTTTGCCAGAACTTTAACAAGCTCCGTCTTGCCGACGCCCGTCGGCCCGACAAAGATGAACGAAGCGGGTCTGCGCCTGTCCGTGAGCTGAACTCTCGTGCGCTTTATTGCCTTTGCCACAAGCTCGCAAGCCTCGTCCTGACCTATGACATGCTCCTTGAGGTGCTTTTCAAGGCTGCCTATGCGCTTGTATTCGGTTTCCTTTATCTTGTTTGCCGGAATTCCCGTCCACAGTTCGATAACCTTTGAGATATCGTCTATCGTGACCTCGACATGCTCCGCCTTGTCCTTTACCTTTTCGATGCCGTTTGTGGTCTGGGCTATCTGCATCTTGACATCTGCGAGCTTCTCGTAGTCAATCTCACTTGCCGCGGCAATATTGCTCTCGTCCGCACGCAGCTGCGCCATCTTTGACTTCAGCTTCTCATACTCCGTGATATCCGGGCTGCCGAGGCTCGCACATGCGCACGCCTCGTCCAGCAGGTCGATAGCCTTATCCGGCAGGAACCTGTCGTTTATATATCTTTCGGACATCACCGCACACATGCGTGTTATCTCCGGAGAAACGCTTACCTTGTGATGCTCCTCGTAATATTCCTTTATGCCCTCCAGCAGCTTCACGGTGTCCTCCACGGTAGGCTCGTTCACCGTCACCGGCTGGAAGCGGCGCTCCAATGCGCTGTCTTTCTCGATATACTTGCGGTACTCGTCAAACGTGGTCGCACCGATAACCTGAAGTTCGCCCCGCGAAAGCGCCGGCTTGAACATATTCGCAGCGTTCATCGTGCCCTCGGAATCGCCGCCCGTGCCTACAAGATTATGCACCTCGTCTATGAACAGCATGACGTTTCCGGCAGCCTTAATCTCGTCTATCAGGGACTTCACACGGCTTTCAAACTGCCCTCTGAACTGTGTGCCGGCTACCAGTGCGGTCAAATCCAGCAGATACAGCTCCTTGCCCTGAAGCCTGAACGGAACGTCGCCGCTCGCAAGCTTCAGCGCAATTCCCTCCGCAATGGCGGTCTTTCCGACGCCCGGCTCGCCTATCAGACAGGGATTGTTCTTCGTCCTTCTTGACAATATCTGAATGACACGGCTTATCTCCTTGTCACGTCCGATAATACGGTCGATTTTGCCTTCTTTTGCGCGGCGTGTGAGATTTGTGCAGTAGGTTTCAAGGTTTCTGCGCTTCTTGTCGGTCTTTTCTTTCTTCTTTTCACTCTTTTCGGGAGAGCTGCCCTCCGAAGCCTTTTCGCCGCTCTTCCCCGCGTCGGCGCTGCCGAACAGCTTCTTAAAGAAATCCGGCATCGTGCCTGCTCCGCCCTTCTGGAAAAGCTCATCTCCGTCGTCATCGTCGTCGGAGTTAGTATCTGCGCCGTTATCCTCAGGGTTATAGCCGTTGGTTATGTCCTGACCCATCATAGAGGGATCGGGGTTTACGTTCTCATTGAATATTGCATCATACGCATTCTCGAAATCCTCCTCGGAAATACCCATCTGCTTGAGATAATCGTTCACCTGCGGAAGTCCCATTTCCTTTGCGCATTTCAGGCACAGCCCCTCGCTGCGGCGCTCATTGCCCTGCATTGAGGATATGAAAACCACCGCCGGACGCTGCTTGCATCTTGAACACATCATCATAAAATTTAACCACCTTTCCTCAGAAATGCCCCGGTGTTGCCGGAGAGCCGTCAAGTAAGAAAATTCAGAATATCCATATTATAAAAATAACCGAAAATGGCTGTTTCGCCGATAGCCGTTTCATTCAGCAGCATTACGCTGCCGTCCGTAAGGCTCACAAGAAGCCTTACAACGATACATATCACGAATATTGACAACAGACCGCTGACAAGACCTGCGCAGCCGCCCAGAAACATGTTAAGTCCGCCGATAACCGGGATTTTGTTGACAATCTTCAGCACATTGGCGACAACGGCGACGACAAGCGACACTATCACAAATATCAGCACAAACAGCACCGTCTGTACCGCCACGGTGAACACCGGACGTATCATATGCTCCATCACCGCACCCTTTACAGATGAAGATGTGCTGAGCATCGTAAGCACCAGAGAACGCACTGCGCTTACATCGCCGCCGCTGATATCGTCAGCCGTTCCGCCGAATATCGCGGGGATCGTCTGCCCTATCTGCCCCACATAATCGGATATCTGCCCGAAATACGAGGTATCCAGCAGCTTCACGGAAATAACCTGCGCCATGACCAGCCTGCCAATGCCGTAATTGTTTATCTCGCTGCGTGTAAATTCCGCCGACTTGCCGTTCAGCGCCGAAATATCCTCCGTGCCGTCAAAGCCGAACATTGTCAGCCCCGACGCATCGAAGCCCGTGTGGGTGAGATCCACCGAGGAAAGGTCGAACGCCGCCTTGTCGGTTCCCGAATATTCCGGAACTATTTCCGCAGCCCTTGTGCCGGACACTCTGATCTCGTCGTAATCCATTCCCGAAAGGCTGCCAAGCGTAATTCCACCCATGCTGTCGTCAAGGGCGCTGTCCACCGCCTGCGACAGAGGCTCCTCCACAAAGGAGCTGTAAGCAAGCTCGCTCAGCGGCGCACTGAAAGTAATTGCGCATATAAATCCGAGCAGCCCCGCCGCAAGCCCGACAACCGTGCTTACAAAGCCCTTTCTTGCGCTGCCGAATACCGCCATGACAAGCACTGCGACAATGACGATATCATAAACGAACGAAAATTGTGAACCCATCTCAATTCCTCCCGGAAATTTATAGTGAAAGCCGCTGCACGGTATTATAGCACAGCATATAGGCATTGCCGCCGATTATCGTCAGGTCGGAATACACATCGTCCAGTTCGTAGCTTCCCGTGACGTTAAGCTGCTCGTCATAGCAGATAAGCTCCTTATCCGTCAGGACATAAAGCCTGCCGCCCGAGGCGTAAACCTTTGTAACCTGCTCCAGTGAAAGCGCCGCTGCCGCCTCCAGTCCGTCACCGTAAACCGTCAGGACATCGCTGCCGCCGCTGTCCTCCAGCAGCAGCGCTCTTATGCTGCCGCCGGGTATCTGCGCAACGTCTTTCAGAAAAGTCGTCTGCGCGGAAATCTCTCCGCTGTCCGTGTCCAGCAGCTCTGCGCCCCCGGCGTTTACGACAAATATACCGTCCTTTGCATATTCCAGAGAAAATACCATATGCTCGCCGACATAGGTCTGCCAGATGCTTCCCTCCGCATTGTCCAGGTCGAACCGCATTACAAAATATTGCAGCTCGCCGTTCTCTGCGCCGCATACCGCCGCATATATGCTGCCGTCGTCGTCCGAAAATTCCACCCGGTCTATGAGATAAACCGGCGACGCCCAGCGGAATATCTGCTTTCCCTCGCCGTTGAATATATACAGACAGTTTGAATATTTCGTGGATTTTGTCACCACTGCGCAGCGCTCATTGTTTCCTATCTCTGCGAAATCTATCGTGTCATCTACGGAAATGCTGTATACCTCGTCGGAGCGGGAATACATCTTCAAATCCTTTCCGCGGCGGTCGTATATCAGCGCACGCCTTGAATTGGTGCAAAGCACCGGATTTTGCAGACCGTGCTGAATGTTGGCGATCATCGCCCCGTCCGAATTATAGGTGTAGAAGTATGTATCCGTCAGCAGACAGAAATTATCTCCCAGTCCGTCCAGAACGTAATCCGTGCTGCCCGGCAGGTCTACCGGAAAGCCGCCGCTGCCTACGTCGAGCGCTGCGTCCTTCAGCGGAGCGATAATGCGGCTCCAGTTGATTACCACCAGCAATATCACAAGAACGATAAGCAGCAATATCCCGGCATTGAGCCAGACCTTCCGCATTGCACGTTTTTTCCTGAACTTATTTATATCGTTCCTTTTGTCTTTTATGTCTTTGCTTTTTTCCATCAAAGGCCCTGCTTTCTGCCGCTGCTGCGGCGCTTAAACAGCTTTTCTCCCCAAATATCAGGTCAATAGTCAACACGATTGAGATACAGTCCCTCAGGCGGCAGCGTCTTTCCCGCGTAATTTCGGTCGCCGGTATCCAGCGCCCTGCGCACATCTTCAAGACCGAGCCTGCCCTCGCTGACATATATCAGAGTACCTGCGCATATCCTCACCATATTGTACAGAAAACCGCTGCCGCTTATGCGCAGTTCAATGTTTGTCCCGTTTTTTTCCGCATGAAAACCGTATATCTCCCTGACGGTAGAGCCGCCCCTTGCCTTGCCCTCGGCACGGCAGAAAGCCGCAAAATCATGCTCTCCCACCAACAGACCGGCTGCGGCGTTCATCTTGTCAATGTCAAGCCCGTACGGGTAGTGATACGCCAGTTTTTGCAGGAACACGTCGCGCTGCGGCGTATTTGCGATAAGATAAACATATTCCTTGCCCTTGGTGCAGTATCTTGCATGGAAATCCTCCGGTGCGTCCTCGCATGAAAGCACCGCAATATCCGGCGGCAGCAGAGTGTTCATGCCTTTCATGAAGCCCTCGCACGGTATGCTGCTGTCGATATGCACATTGAAGCAGAACCGCCGTGCATGTACCCCCGTGTCGGTTCTTGAGCAGCCGTATATCACGGGCGGCGGTATTTTGAGCAGCTTTCCTATGCAGCCCTCCACCACCGCCTGAACGGTGACGGCGTTGTCCTGCCGCTGAAAGCCGTGATACTCGGCTCCGTTATATGCGATAAATACCTTTAAGTTCCGCAATATCTCACCTCGTTACGGCAGCTTCAAGCAGTTTATGACAATGACCCCGGCAAACAGCGCCGTCATCACGCCGACAGCCACATAATCCCTCGGAGCGGTATGCATGACCTTCAGCCGAGTGCGCCCGTCGCCGCCGTGGTAGCAGCGGCATTCCATCGCCGTGGCAAGCTCGTTTGCAC
>CAYRLM010000115.1:0-7629 GCA_964425035.1 uncultured Ruminococcus sp. | reverse complement strand
AATTTCGTTTACCCGTTCGGATTTATTGTCTTTGAAATTATATGCCGTGTTCTTCTTTACGGTACGGTTTGAGTTCATCAGCGGCTGTTTGTCGAGACCTACACTTTTGAAACCTTTCATTGCGTCCTCCAATAATCGTTAATGTATAACAGGCGAGCCTATTTTCGGCTTGCGAAACGGAAATAGGTTCGTCTATTATAAATTATACAATACATCGATTAAAGCAATAATCCAAAACCGATTTATCGGAAGCTGTTTTTGTCACGATTATGACTTTTATCATAAAAGGCAGCCGTTTTTCATTGTGTACAGTTTATCCGCATACTCCCTTGCTTCATTCTCATGTGTGACAAGCAATACGGCGGCACCCTCAGAAGCCTTTTCTTTCAGCAGCTCAATGACAACCTTTGTATTCACATCGTCCAGGTCGCCCGTAGGCTCGTCCGCGAGAATAATTGCGGGCTTTTTTACAATCGCCCGTGCAATTGCCATTCTCCGCATTTCTCCTCCAGAAAGCTCCGCGGGCTTTGAATTGCAAAGCCGTGCAATGCCGAGCATTTCGAGCAGTTCTGCGGCATATTCCTTACAATCCTCCGCATTGCCGTAAAGTGCGGCAGGCATACACACGTTTTCAAGCACCGTAAGGCTGTGAAGCGCCGTCTGCCCCTGAGCGATTACTCCGATATGCTCGTTTCTGAAAAGCGACAGCCGCTTGTCGTCCATGCCGTAAATATCCGTATCGTCATAATATATTTTCCCCGATGTGGGTGCAAGCAGCCCCGAAAGCATATTCAGAAGCGTGCTTTTTCCGCTGCCCGAACGCCCCATAATTACCGTAAGCTGCCCTTCGGCGAGAGTAAAATCGCACTTTTCGACCGCATAAAAGCAGTTTGTCCCCTTGCCGTTTCTGATAAATTGCTTTGATATATTTTCTGCCCGAACAGTCATCAATTTTCACCTCTGAGTATCAGCGCCGTGTCGATACGGCTTATTTTTACGGCGGAAAATACTGCGGAAACAGTTCCCGCAAATATCGATATAACAAATGCCGCCGCAGCATAAAAAACGGTCATTCCCGTGTCGGGAAGCAGGAACGGAAGTCCGAGAGCTTCTTCGATAAGCGTGTTAAACGGGAACACGACCGCAAATCCGAGAGCAATTCCGCATATGCCGCCAGAAATCCCCGTTATAAGCGCCTCTGCCATAACCGTTCCCGAAAGTCTGCCTCTTGACGCTCCCATAATTCTCAGCACCGCAAACTCTTTCTTCCGCTCATTTACGCTCATATAAAACGCAAGAGCAAGTATTACCGCCACAAGCACCCATATTCCCGTCATAAGCAGCCCCGTAATGTCGGATATTCCCGAAAGGCTGTCGGAAATCCCCGCAATCATTTCCGTTGTGCGGATTGCTTTGACTTTTTTAACGTGCAGATTGATATCGTTGACAACCTCTTCCGCCGAATATCCGTCCGCAACATTTATGAGTATGCACGAAACCACATTGTTCGGGTCGATGTCCTTGAACTCATTCATGTTTTTTTCGAGTGACGATTTTATAAGCCGGACAATCGTGTTTTTGTTCGTATAAACGGCAGTGTCGATATCCGTTCCCGTTTTATCCAGCTTTGCCGCCACACGGCAGGTCACGCCGTAAAATGTAATCTCATCTCCCACAAAAGCGTTCAAATCGTTTCCTATAACAACATCAAGGTCGCCGAGCTCTCCGCCGTATGTGCGTTTTATCCACGGAGTTACGGCAAAATCCGTTTCGGGGTCAAAGCCTATTATCTGCACCGGTACCGAGCAGCAGCCCGCACTCGCCGTGGCAAGGTAAAACTGCGCAGAAATCTGCGAAATTCCCTCTGTCTGAGCAACCTTGTCATAGTACAAGCTGTCCATATAAAAATAACCCATGCTCCCCTGAAGCACAATATTGTCGAAATTCGTTTTTGTGGTTGCCGAGTAAGGAACCACCATAATGTCTGCGCCAAGTCTGTTTTCGAGGGAATTCAGTCCCGTGCGAAGTCCCGACACAATCATCGAGCCCGCAAACAACGTGAACGAAAGCAGAGCGGTAAGTATAATAAGCACCGCCGAACGCACGGGTTTTCCGGCTATATTTTTATACGGCAGACTTTTTTTTAGGTTCATTGTTTGCTCTCCTTGTTAAGCATTATCACATCAATTACGGCGATTATCGCAATCACAGCCGAAATTACCGATACCGAGGGCCGCATAACCGCCCTGCACCTCATTTCGGACATCATGCAAAGTCCTATAAGTATTCCGGGAATGAATATGTTTAACAGTGCCGCAGGTATCATTGCCGCCGAAACGCCTTTTTTGGTATCGGCTCTTCTTGCGATAAGACGTATCACCGCCATCACCGAAAGCGCAATCCCCACGCCAAAGACGCTCTGCTCCGCCCAGTGGCAGCGCATCCAACTGCCGTCGTCTTTAGGGTCGCAGCAATTGAATATAATCTTCACTCCCACTGTGAGAAAAATGCCGAGTATAAGCAATAAAATTCCTCTGATGTCAATTTTCCTGTTCTTGTTCATGATTTGTTCCTCCGTTGAAGTTCTCTTCCCACATGGGATAGTTATTATAAAATGCTGCGGTTGAATATTTCCCGTCACGCACATGGTCGGAAAACGAGCTGTCGGATTTCAGAAAATATTCTTCCGAGCCGAGCTGCTTGTTCCACGTTACATCAAGGTTATAGTATTTGCCGTCAATGCAGACAATGTTCCATGCGTGAAATACCGTTCCGTCATCATTATATGCGTTTCCCGTGATAACACGGCAGTCAATGCCCGATTCTCTGAGCAGGCGGTACATAAGCACCGAATACCCCTGACAAACTGCCTGACCGTAATACAATGCGGAATACGCCGTGGCTTTGAGATGATTGTTTTCATTATCCTTATGCACCCTGTCATAATCCACATTTGAATAAACATAATCATACACGGCTCTTACTTTTTCATAGTCCGATGTATTCTCATCAAACGAAAAGCCGCTCAGGATTTCGTTTATCCTCCGATTTACCCATTCCTCCTTTGTGCAATCGGTATAATACACGGGCAGTATTACTATTTCATACTCGTACAGACCGCCGCTTTGTTTATAGCTGTAATTCAGCTCATATCCGCCGTACTGATGATAAATATAATCTCCCTCCGACGGGTCGTCAGTTTCGGACAAAGCGCATTCCATAAGCTCGCTTATAAGGGCGCTTATATCCTCCATATTGTCCAAATGCGACTTATATGAAACGGTTATTTTTTCGTCACGTCGGCGCAGACCGTTTCTTACCGCTTCAATCACGCTGTCGGTATTGGTGAAATATATGCTCAAATCCTGCCTTGTTTCGTAATGATATTTCGGAGAATCCCGATTGGTTACAAACGCAGCCGCTGCGGATAAAGCCGACAAAATAAACAGAGCGCCGAGAATAAGCCGTCTTTTCATGTTTTTCTTTTCCACACTGCCGCCGCGTTTGAATTTACCAGCAGCTCGTCTATGTCTATCCCCGCAGGGCAAATGTCACGGCAAGCGAGCGATTTCCCACAGCCTTCGTACATGTTTTTCCTGTATGTTTCAAACAGTTCCTTTTTCTGATTTTCGGGCAGGCACGTAATAAGTCTTGACGCGGGAACAACAGCTGACATTCCCGAAAAACTGCCGCCGGGGCAAAAATTCGGACATACCTCAAGGCAGCAGCCGCACTGCAAACATCTTGACGCTTCGTATGAAATGTTGGTTTTCCGATTTTCTTCCGCCTTTCCCTCAAGCCATATATGCAGCGTCTTTAAGTTGCTCATCATCACGCTTCGGTCGACGATAAGGTCGGAAACAACAGGGAATTTTTTCAGCGGTTCAAGCCTAACAACGCCGTTTTTCGCAATTTCACCCAGAACCGCGTCGCAGGCAAGGCGAGGCTTCCCGTTTATAACCATTGCGCAGGCTCCGCATTTTTTCTGCAAGCAGCTGCACTCCCACTTCACCGGTGAAACGATTTCTCCGTTTATATCCCTTATTTCGGGAGCGGAGTTTATTATCGTAAGAGCCGCCGCAGCGGTTATGCTCTCTTTATCCGTTTCAAACAATATGCTTTGAAAATACGGCTTATCGGCGGCGGAACGCTGTCTGAGAATATCAAATCTGAACTGCATTTTAATGTATGTTCCTTTCGGGTATTGCCTTAAATGCTATATCAACATTGTCGTTTTTTATTGAAGCGATTGTTGTTTTTCTGAATTTCTCGTCCTTTTCCGTATAGTCCTCACGATAATGCGCTCCACGGCTTTCCTTACGCTCGTCTGCGGCTCGGAGCATTGCAAGCGCAAGCAGAATGCGGTTATGCTCACGGGCGTTATGACCTTTTTCGTTCAGAAGCAAATTCATTTTGTCAATCGAACGGCGAAGCGTTTCTCCGTTTCTCACAATTCCCATTCCCTCGCAAAGAATATCGCAAATCTGCCCGATAACAATCGGCGAAGCAGGCTCCGCCAAAGGCTCGCAAAGGCTGTCCGGGCATTCCTCATATTCGATTTCGCCGCTCCTGAAATCCATGTCGGAAATCGACGACAGCGCCGCTTTTTTTCCACCGTAAATCGCTCCGAGCATGGAGTTTCCGCCAAGGCGATTTGCGCCGTGATACTGACAGGCGCATTCTCCCGCGGCATAAAGCTTATCCATACTTGATCTGTGGTTTTCATCGGTATAAATTCCGCCCATAAAATAATGGATACCCTCTTCGACGGGAATAGGCTGAAGCTTCGGGTCTGCTCCAAGATACCGTATTATCTCGCTGCGAAGGTCGGACAGTCTGTTTTTCCACACGTCCTCCGAAAGCCCCGTCATGTCAAGATATATTTTGCCGCCGCAATCCTCTCTTCTTCTCGCAAAGAACATCTCCCGTGAAACTACGTCACGCGGCATAAGATTTTTAAGCTCGGGATATTTTTCCTCCATGAAATACCAACGTTCTCCCTTTCGCTCTATGTACAGCCTGCCGCCCTCTCCCCTTGCCGCCTCGGATATAAGGCAGCGCTTTCCCGAAATGCCGAATGTGGTCGGGTGATACTGTATCATTTCAGGGTTGCCGAGATTAACTCCCTGCGAAAACACCGCAGCTGTCACGTCTCCGCCGTTCAGAGTTGTACCCGTTGTTTTTTCGGGGAAAACTCCGTTCATTCCTCCGCTTGCGAGAATTACGCTGCCGTAATGCTCCTGCATTTTCCCCGTGAAGCTGTCACGGATACGGGCGCCCATGCAGACATTTCCGTCCGTAAGCAGCCTTATAAACTCATGATGAGGAAATCTTTCAATCAGTCCTGCGGCTTCATGCTTTCTTGCCTCGTCAATCATTGCCGACATAATCATTTTTCCCGTGCTGCTTTTGGCATAGGCTGTGCGCTTTTTCTTCTGACCGCCGAAATTTCTGAGTGCGATTTTTCCCCCCTGCTTATTGAACGGAACGCCTATACTTATAAGCCGATTTACGATTTCGGGAGCATTTTTTGTAAGTCCCTCAACCGCATTCGGGTCGGCAAGGAAAGCGCCGCCTGCCATAGTGTCCTCAAAATGGTTCTCTGCGCAGTCGTTTTCCCCCATTGTATCGAGAGCCGCATTTATTCCGCCCTCGGCAAGGACGGACTGCGCCCTTTCGGACGGCTGGAGCGATATAAGAGAACATTTTACTTTATTTTCCGCAAGAGTAATTGCCGCCGACAAGCCCGCAAGTCCTGCGCCGATTATGATAATCCTGTCCGTATTTATGCCCGTTCCTTTCTTTTCAGAAGATATTCCACCTGAAAAAATATACTATAAATCCTGCCGCAGAAAAAACGAGCAGCACCGTCAGAACAAACAGTATATCCGCCGCAGCGCTTCTGCCCGTCTTTATTCCGAGAGCGGTCTGAAGCGGTTTCACATTCGATATGACATGAATTCCCACCGACAGCGCAAGACAAAGCTGTGAAAAAAGCTGGGGAAAAGCAAACAGCTTCAGCCTGTATACTCCGTCGTCGAAGCTTACAAATATCGCAATATGGAACAAAACGAAAAGCATTATCATAAATCCGCTTATACGTCTTATCCAAAACAGCTTGTTTTCCTTTGCATATGACGCTCCCGACTTTTTTTCCGCTCTGAGCGTGTCTGCGGTGAGCTTTATTCCTATGACAAGATGAACCGTGACAAGCGCAGCCATAATATATGCCGCACACTTCATGAAAGAATTTCCGCCCGATATAACGCCCATAAGCTGAAATCCGCCCATTACGCCGTGAATAAGGAAAAGCACGAGAATTATTCCGCTTATGACAGAGTTTACTTTTCTCATTCCGGGTCGCTCCTTAGTCGGATAATCACATTTTTCTCATTGTCGCAAAGGGTTGACGCAGCGTATGCCTCCGCAAATTCATTTGACATAATGATAACGTCAAACTTGCCGTATTCGGCTTTTGAAAGCATGAGTATGCCGTCCTCGACTTTTATTTTCATCTGATTTTCCGGCAGTCTTGACTGAAAGGCTCTCGCCATTTCAATTCCGCCGACGTCACCCGAAGCGCAGACGCACGAAATATCCTCGAAAATGTATGATATTTCTTCTCCGCCGAAAAAATTCGTCCACGTTTCAAGATTTTCCGCTTTGGGGTGCATATCGGAATTTATGACTGCGACATAATCCCCCGAAGGGCTGTCGATAATAACGGTTGCGCTTGAAAGCGCATCATAATCCCGCCTCGTGAGCAGAGCGAATTTGCCGGAGAGCAGAAACGGCACGCCGAGAACAAGAATAATCGTCGCAGCAGCGCACAAATGTCCGATAATCTTCGTCATAGCTACTTGACAACTGCTTTTTTCAGGGCGTCCTTTACGGCTTCGTTGAACTCGTTGTAGTTTACGGTTGCTCCGCTTATTGCATCGACGTCATCAAGCCTGCCCGCATAAACAAGCGACTCGGCGTACATATCGCACGCAGCTATCGCTTTCTGCGCCTTATTATAGTAATCCCTGTTGGCTATTTCGCCGCCCTCCTTGCCGTAATCCTCGTCTTTAAGCGTGCCGTCGATTTCGTAGGTTTTGAAAGTGCAGGCGATTATTTTTCCGTCCTCTATCGTAATGCTTACCACGCCGTAGCCCGAGGCATCCTCATCGGATTCTTCATCTTCAAAACCCGTGTCGGCGACATATTTTTGGCTCTGCCCCTCATATGTACCGTCGGCATAATTCTCGCCGCCGCCCGAACAGCCGCACATGAATACTGCGCAAAGCACTGCCGGAATTATCATCATTCTTTTCATGTCATCACCCTCTATTCCTTGAACCGGATATGTCCCGTAAAGTTTTCGTTTACCGTTTCCTTTGCAATCCTGCCGCTCCTCAGCACTATGCTTCTTTGAGCAACCTCCGCAACCTCGGGGTCATGCGTGACAACGATAAGCGTTGTTCCCTCGTTATGAAGATTATGAAAAAGGTCAACGACAATTTCCTCGTTTGCGTCGTCAAGGTTTCCCGTAGGTTCGTCCGCAAGGATTATCTCCGGATAGTTGATAAGCGCTCTCGCAATGCACACACGCTGCTGCTCACCGCCCGAAAGCTGGCTCGGAAGATG
>CAYRLM010000114.1:0-7663 GCA_964425035.1 uncultured Ruminococcus sp. | reverse complement strand
AGCCTTTTGAAAAAGGCTGGACCGAAAACTTTTATCCCGCTGCGGCGGGGTTTTCCGACAAACAAGAGCGGCAGATTTACATCTGCCGCCTTTTTGTTACGTTTTCGCAAGAGCTTCCGAATGTAATTGTTTTGCTGTATTTTTTAGCATGATTTAATTTTTTGAAACAGAATTGAAGTTATTTTAACAATACACTTGAAATATTGAGAATTATATGTTACAATAGTAACATAGGAAAATATATATAAGAAAGGGAGGCTGAATTATGCCGGATATCATAGAAGGAAAAATTATTCACGCAGAAGCTGTAATATCTGTTGACCCGAATTGCACTACCGCATTTATGACTATTGAACCGCCCGCGAACGGCGGACTTGAGATGACCGTAAACAAGGCTTTTGCGGCGATTGCGGAAAAAGGCATATCATTTGGACTGTTGAAGGACGACGTGACCAAGGCGGTAAAAGAACACCGCTACGGGGAAAATATCTGTATTGCCAAGTGGGAGGCGCCCGTCAACGGCGAGGACGGAAAAATAGAATACTTCTTCAAGCGAGAAAACACGTTCAAACCTGTCGAGGACGAAAACGGCAACGTTGACTACAAAAACCTCGGTCTTGTGCGCAATATATACAAGGGAACTCCAATTGCCAAAATAACTCTTCCCACAGAGGGGGCGCCGGGTACCGACATCATGGGGAAAAAGGTTGCGCAGAGAGTCGGCGTGCCGGTTTCTTTCGCCGTCGGAAAAGGCACGGAGCTTGTGAACAACGGCACCGAAATAGTTGCCGTCACCGACGGTAATCTTACATACAGCAGCGGCGCATTCAACATCGAGGAATCGCTGCTCATCAGGGGCGATGTGGATGTATCGAGCGGCAATATCGACTTCATCGGCGATATCATCATCAAGGGGAACGTCCTTGAGGGCTATGCGGTTTCCTCAAAGAAGAACGTCACAATAAGCGGCAACGTCACAAAAGGCACTATCACAGCAGACGGAAACATCACGGTAAAGCTTGGCTGCATAAATTCCTCGCTGCACAGCGAGCTTGGCAGCATTAAGATGGACTTCTGCGAGAACAGCAAGCTGTACGCCGGGCAGAACATCGAGGCTTCCTCCTTTGTCGGCGGAGAGGTTTTCGCCGGAAAGAACATTATCGCCGGCGGCAAGGGCGTGATGATGGGCGGAAAGTACACGGCTCTGGAGAATATCACCGCCTCGGTCATCGGCTCCGAGAGCTACGCCAAAACGCTGATAACCCTCGGAAACAACGCCGTTCTTAACGAGGAAATGGAAAACCACAAGCACACGGTTCAGAACATGGAGGACAAAATCGACCAGCTCGGAAAGATTATCAACTCCCTCACGGAAATGTCAAAGGTCAGCAAGCTTTCTCCCGAGCGAGAGCAGATGAAGGTGGAGGCTATGCGGTCGCGCTTCCAGCTTCAGGGCGAGATCAAGCGCCTTAACGGCAGAATTGCGGAGATCGAAACCACGCTTGAGCGCAAGCAGAACCTCTCGGTTTCCTGCAAGCGTGCGTTCTATCCCGGCGTAATGCTGCGCATAAATTCCTGCAAGTATCAGGTGAATACCATAACATCTCGCTCAAAGGCAACCATAAGAGATGGCGAGATAGTTATGATACCGCTGTGATTTAGGAATATTTCTCAAAATAAACAAAGGCTGATTTTTGCGTCAACAAAAATCAGCCTTTTTACATGTTCAAACATAAGAAACACCCCCGAATTACTTCGGGGGTGCGGTTAGTGTTTGAACTATCTGGTCACTTATTGTTGATTACTTTCTCTTGCGAGATACTACAACAGCAGCACCGGCCAGAGCAACAACGCCAGCAGCAACAGCTACACCTGCAACGCCTGTGTCAGGGTTGCCCTTGTTATCGTTGGATGCGGATGCATCGGTGTTTGCAGCGTCAGCAGCCTCAGCAGTAGCGTCATCAGTTACTTCCTCTGTTGATGCAAAATAGGAACCATCATCGGTATAAGCCTCGTCGGTATATTCCTCATCGGTATATGCCTCATAGGTATCAACGTCAACAGGCTCGTCATCATCAGGCTCAGCAGTTGTAACAACAGCCTTGGTTGTTTCAGCGGGCTTAGTGGTCTCGGCAGGTGTGGAAGAAGAGGTCTTGGTGATATCCTCGCCCTTGGAGTTCAGCAGGGTGTAGGAAACGATCTCGAACTCATAAGCGTCAGCCCAGTTCTGAACCCAGATCTGTGCATATGTATCGGTGGACTTGAAGATAGGTGTGCTCTGAGAATAGTCCAGAACATACTGACCTCTTGTGTCGGTAGCCTTGAACATGTAGTCATAGCTTGCGGAAGAGCCCTCAAGACCCCACTCGATCTGCTTCCAGCCGGTGGACTGAGAGTTGAAGCCGAATGCACCGGCAATCCACTCGCCGTCTGCCAGAGCGCTCTCAACAGCTCTCTTGTCAGAAGCCTTGATGGTCAGGGAGAAGCCTGACAGATCAGAGATCGGATCAAAGCTGGTGTACAGCGGAACGTTGGGGTCGTCAGACAGCAGGCATGCGAACATACCGGACGACATGTTCTGGCTGCCCTTGAATGCGGATGCAGCAAAAGATGTAACTGTGGTTGTTGCAGCAACTGCGACAGCAGCAACTGCAGCGATAACACTTCTTAACTTCATAAGAATGATCCTCCTAAATAGTTTTTGTGCGGATAGCAAACACTAAA
Organism: uncultured Ruminococcus sp.; assembly: GCA_964425035.1. GTDB lineage: Bacteria > Bacillota > Clostridia > Oscillospirales > Ruminococcaceae > CAG-115. The sequence continues at coordinate 4,939 of CAYRLM010000114.1, read as the reverse complement.
TCCTCTTGTATATTGTACTATAAATCAAAAAAAAAAGCAACTGTCATTTTACACACAAATAACGTTTTTTTTTAGGCAATTCCAATAATTTTTTTAGCAAAAATACACAATGCGCATATCCTGCGGGAAATGCGCATTGCTAATAACCTAATTAACCTTAATCGGCCTTACCGTTCTCTGCGGAGCGTCAGCAGAATTCCCGCCGCACCGAGCACCGCTGTCCCAACAGCCGCTGTGCCGAAAGGCACTCCCGTGTCGGGGTTTGCGGCAGTTCCCGTTGTGTCGGTTGTGCCTGTTGTACCTGTTGTACCGTTTGTGCCGTTGGCGTTATTGCCGTCGGCATTGTCTGTTACCGTGTCTGCGTCCGAATTTGTCGTTCCGTTACCCGTAACGCCGTCAACGATATCCTCTCCCGCGCGTACCACGCCGTTCACTATATCCTCGCCCGCGCCGACAACTCCGCCGACCACGCCGCCGTTATTTGCGGACGCACCGCAGCCCAAAGCCGCAGCCGCCGCAATTGCCGCTGTAATGCCAAGAAGCTTTTTCATAGAAGTTTCTCCTTAAATTTTATTGTACAGCATGGCTGCACGGCTTTATTATCTGCATACGGCACGGCTTTATTATTGCTTTATTTTTCCTTGATACGGCTTGAAATGCGCTTTACGGCGGCGGTTATCCGGCGTTACCCTTACAGAATTCAAAATCAATGAAGCCGCCGTTGACATTTACGCTGACGCACTTAACACGAACCTTGTCGCCGACGGTGAAAACGCTGCCGTCCGCCGCACCGGTAAGAATAACCCCGTTCTTCACCTCGTAATCCCCCAACGGAAGCGCCGTAACCGAAACCATTCCCTCAACGGTATTGGGCAGCAGGACATACACACCCCCTGCGCTGACGCCGGAAATCATTCCGTCAAACTCCTCGCCGACATGCCCTTTCATATATTCCGCCATGTAGAAATTCTCGCAGTCACGCTCGCAGCGCACCGCCGAAAGCTCCGTATTGCTCGCCTGAAGAGCCGCCGACTGCGCAAACGCTGCGTATTTGCGGCACAGCTTTTCATGACTGAGCGCATACACATAGTCGGTCAGAATGCGGTGTATCGACAGGTCGGCGTAACGGCGTATCGGCGAGGTGAAGTGGGCGTATTCCGGCATGACAAGCCCGTAATGCCCCAGCGGTTCCTCGCTGTAACGTGCTTTCATCATAGTGCGCAGTATTATGCGGTTGATGACCATGGTGCGCTCGCTGTCCCTGTTCTCTCGGAGAATTTTCGCAAGCTCGCCAGCCGAGGCATTTTCGCCTATCGCACCGGGATTTATCCCAAGCGCCGTCAGCGTTTCACGAAGCGTATCAAGCTTTTCCGATGTGGGCGCTTCGTGAATGCGGTACACAAACGGTATCTGCTCCTTCATTGCCAGCGCTGCGGCGGAATTGTTCGCCATGAGCATAAATTCCTCTATTATCCTCTCGGCTGCGCCCGACGTTCTCGGTTTTACGTCAATGCAAACGCCGTTTTCATCGGTGATTATCTTGGTTTCGGAGGTATCTATTTCGGGAGCGCCCCGTTCGATACGGTTCTTTTCAAGAATATCCGCAAGCTCCTTCATTATCGGTATGCGGTCGATAACACGGGAGTATTTTGTCTTTATTTCCTCGTCGGCAGTGCCGTCGATTATTTTGTTGACCTCGCTGTAAACGCCCTTTACACGGCTTCTGATGACCGATTTCTCAAATCGGTAATTCAGCAGCTTTCCCTCAAAGCTTATGTCCATCAGGCAGGAAAAGGCAAGCCTGTCCACCTGCGGATTGAGCGAGCATATCCCGTTGGAAAGCTGTTTTGGGAGCATAGGAACTACCATATCGGCGTAATAAATCGAGGTTCCCCGATAAAAGGCTTCCTCATCAAGCTTGCTGCCCTTGGCAACGTAATGCGAAACGTCTGCGATATGCACGCCCAGCTTGTAGCAGCGGTCGGTCTTGGCAATGCTCACGGCATCGTCGATATCCTTTGTGTCGGCGCCGTCTATGGTAAAGATAGGCTCTCCCCGCAGATCCAGCCTGCGAAGCACCTCGTCGGCGTCCGGCTCGTCGATATCAAGCTTTGAAGCCTCGTAAAGCACCTCGTCCGGGAAAACGGTATGCAGCCTGTTTGACAGCATATAAGCCTCTGCGCCCGCCTTTGCGGTATCGCACGAACCGAAAACATCAACGATGTTCACCGTGTGATCCATGTGGCGCTCTCCCCGCTTCTTTATCGAGAACACCACCTTATCGCCGACATGCATGGCTGCCGCCTTGGATACCTTTGCAATGACAAGCGGCTCGCCGCACAGTCTGTCGGGCAGCACCATCAGCTTATTCCCCACCGCTGTGATAACTCCCGTCAGCAGTGCGTCCGTTTCCTCAAGCACCGCCAGCACCACCGCTTCGGGGGAATGGTGAATATCGTCCGCTGCGGCGGTATTTTTCGCCAGAACGATATCTCCGGGGACAGCGCCGCACAAATCTCGTCCCCGCACGAAATATTCCACCGGAAGCTCGTCTGCGGTTTTCACAAACCCGGAACGCTGCGAAACACGGCTGACCTCCGCCTTGAAATACAATTCGGGGTGCTTGATCCAGCAGTTTCCTTTCTTGTAGGCAATGTCGTTGTGCTGCTTCATCTCGGTCAGAGCGTCTTCCAGCTTCTTCATGCCCTTTTTGTTTACTCCTAGCAGGTCGGCAAGCTGCTTCACGGTCATGCCCTTCTCCCCTGCCTTGTATAATCCCATCAGTATACTTAGCTTGAACTTGTTCATTTTCTTCCTTTCTCAGATTTATTAAAAGCTTTTGTGTATTCGCAGGAACTTCCGATATATAATAAACCGATAACATGCTTGCGGTTATTATGTCCTCTTAATAACAAATTAACAAAAAGGACAGGCGGTTTTGCCTGTCCTGATGAATTACTGTTCAGCTGTCGAAGCTTCGCTCTCAGCCTGCGAGGTACCGCTCTGTGCGCCCTCTGCCTGCGAGCTTCCGTCTGCGGCGCTTTCGCTCTCGGCGGTTGATGAAGCAGCGTCCGCCGTACTTATCTCCGACGAATTTTCTGCGGAACCCTCCGCTGAACCGTCGTCATACGAAGCCGTGCTTATTGTACTTGTTGTGCTTGTGTCGGAAGATGTGCTGCCCGTATCGGAAGAACCGCCGAAATACACATTCACCACATTAACGAGCACCGCAAGAACAAAGAACACAATAGCCGCCGTGGTCATAGCCTTGTTCAGCATTGCTTCCTTGGTTCTGCCGGAATTCTTGCCGAAATAGTTGTCGCTTGAAGTACCGGAAATTGTCTTGGACATCTGCGTCTTTGTATCCTGCATTAACACCACGATAATGATGAAAACGCATGATATTATCAGTACGATAGCGCTGATTATTTCAAATATACCCATTGGTTGATTATCCTCCATATAATTATGTACTTATAACGTACAAGTGATATCATACTATCCAAGTATATCACATATTAAGATAAATTGCAAGGGCTTTTTGAATTTTTTTTGAATTTTTTGTGCCAAAGATATCGCCTCTCTGACGTAATCTGCGGATAAGCCGCATATTAATATAGTATAGTCGAAAGGAGCGCATATGAACACATTCATGACAATTGCAAGCGGCTTTGTGACAGGGGCTGCAATGACCGTCCCGGGCGTAAGCGGAGGCTCGGCGGCAATGATTATCGGAATATACGACAGACTCATCAAAGCGGTCGGAGAATGCTTCACGGAGCCTCGCAGGAACATTCCGCTGCTGCTTGAATTTGCGGCGGGAGCCGCCGCCGGGATACTGCTGGCGGCACGGCTGATTTCCCGGCTGCTGACTACGCCGGCGGAAATTCCGCTGAGGTTCGTGTTTTTGGGGGCGGTTGCCGGGGGAATTCCGCTGATATTCCGACAGGCAGGGATACGCAGATTTCACCCAAGGGCGCTGGCGCTTGTTCTGTCGGGAGCGTCCGCAGTCTTGCTGCTCTCGGCTGTCCCGGAGGGAATTTTCGCGCCCGGAGGTCAAGGTGCCGCAATGCTCGCAATTCAGTTTGCCGCAGGGCTTTTACTGGCGGCTGCGCTGGTGCTGCCGGGGATAAGCGCCTCGCATTTCCTTTACATGCTGGGGATTTACAACACGGTCATGGAGAAGATAAGCAGCCTTGACATTGTTTCACTGCTGCCGCTTGCCGTCGGTCTGGCGGTGGGTATCTTCATTGCGGCAAAGCTGCTGGAGCGGCTGTTCCAAAGCCACAGGTCAGGAACGTTCCTCGTTATTCTGGGGTTCATGCTGGCTTCGCTACGGGAGCTTGTACCGCAGGGAGCGGGGCTGTTCCAGACAGTCACGGGAGTTATCTGTCTGCCTGTGGGGTTCATTCCGGTGTATGCCATTCAGAATTATCGGAGCGGAAATACTCGCAGGGTCAAAAATTTGTAAGATATTGTGGATATACCTCTTGACAAACTCTATATATAGTGATATACTATATATATCAAAGTCAGGGATAAGTCGGCTTAACCCGAAATAAGGAGTGTTTTTTATGAAGATAAACGTTACCGGCGGCACTCTGCCGCAGCAGGAAATAGACTACTACACCGAGGCGGCGCTCAAAAAGTACCCCGACAGGAATATCACCGCCATAGACATGGACGTGGACGGAGATTACGTCAACTGCACCTACCACTTCAACGACCGTCCGTTTGAGCGCATTCGCCGCATAACCGGCTATCTTGTCGGTACTCTGGATCGCTTCAATAACGCAAAAAGAGCCGAAGAAGCCGACCGCGTAAAGCACGGGCTTTCACAGCAGTAAAGGCTGCGCCGCATAAAAAAATGGGCTTTATCAGCCCATTCAGACCGTCGAAAAAGCCCCGTTGGGGCTTTTCCGCCGAAACATCCCAGCTG
>CAYRLM010000113.1:0-7721 GCA_964425035.1 uncultured Ruminococcus sp. | reverse complement strand
GTTTTCCCCCGATTCGCAGACGATAGTCTGCGAATAAAGACTTTATCGACAGACTAATATGCCCCGATATAGGCCGAGGCATATTTTGTTTATTTCACGCTTTTCGCCGATTTTACCAGCTTCTCTATGTAATTCGGGTACTCCCATGTGAGGGTATCTCTGTGAAGCAGACCGAAGGTTTCCGAGCCTGTGCCGTAGGCGTTGTTATCCCAGAGAAAAACAGGGATACCGTTTTCTCCGAACACCTTCGGGAAGTAGTCCGCCCAGTTCATGCGTTCGGAAAGGTTGTTCTTGTTTATCGTGCCGCACTCGCCGATAATTACTCCCACACCATTGCTGATGAACCTGTCGTACAGCGTCTGTGAGAGCCACTTCAGTTCCTTTGTGCTGCTGTCGCTGCTTGTATCGAACTTTTTTGTGCCGCTTGAGTTCATCGCAAAATCATACGGAGTGTAAGCGTGTATCGACACAATAATGCTCTTGTCGTCAGGCACCGTAAATGCGTTCAGCCCGGTAGAGCTTGCTGCATAGGTGGGTATCATCAGCGCACGGTAGCTGTTGTTTCCGCCCGTGGCACGAACCGCCTTGACAAAGCAATCGTTGAGCTTGTTGACAACCTCCCAGCCCTCGGCGTTTCCGCCGTTCCATTCGTAATCGGTGTTTCTCCATCTCGGCTCGTTCATTCCCTCAAAGATGAGCCGCTCGCCGTATTTCTCAAAATGCTCGCCTATCTGCGTCCAGAGGTTCTTCATTTTGCGCTTGGCGTCGGCGAGGTTGCTGTTATAGGGGTCGTACCAATCCTCGTGATGTGCGTCGAGTATGACGTACATGCCCTCGTCATAGGCGTAGTCCACTACCTCCTGTACTCTCTCAAACCACTCCTCGTCAACATTCAGTTCGCTGTCGGCGTGGTTGTACCATGTGGTGGGGATTCTCACGGCGTCAAAGCCGGCTTCCTTTACTTTCAGGATAAGCTCCTTTGTGGTTTTGGGGTTTCCCCAGCCGGTTTCGGTGCTAAGACCGCTGCCATAGGTGGCGTCGAGGGAGTTGCCCAGATTCCAGCCGATGGTTATTTTCCCGCACAGCTCTGCGGCATTGACCGGGGCGGTGAGCGTTTCGCTTTCGCCGGTGTCGACCGTTTGGGAGGTCTGCTCCAAAACGTACCGGTCGAAAACCTTTCCGGCGTCCGATACTCCCGTTCCCGCCAACACGGTAAATGCGGTAATGAATGCGGTTATTCTGCTGATAAGTCCCATAAATCCTCCTTATGCCGCCGTATCCGATGTTCCCGCGGTCACCGAATAATCCACTCCGGTGATGCCGTCAGCGCCGTTCATCATGCCCTGAACCAACAGCGTGTATTTCGGAATATTGTTGTATCTGTCGAACAGACCGAATGTTTCTCCGCTCATGAACGAACCGTTATCCCACCAGAAGCAGGGAATGCCGAGTTCCTTGAAGGTGCTGAAATAATACTCCGCCCATGCCGCACGGTATTCCTCGTTCTGACGGTTCATAGCGCCGCATTCGCCGATAATTACCGCCTGACCCTTGCTGATAAACAGCCTGTCCAGCACCTCTGCCAGCGTGTCTATCTCTTCGGTGCAGCTTGTTTTGGAAGCGACCCACTTGTCGCTGCCCGGATTTTGCAGCGCAAAGCTGTAAGGGATATACGCATGTACGGAAACTATCAGCCTGTCGTCGTCGGGCAGTTCCAGAGCCGCCAGTGCGCTTTCGCTTGAATTGGCGGCATAAGGGCAGACCATAAGGAAGCGGTACTCATTATTACCGCCTGTGGCTCTCACTGCGTCCACGAACACCTTGTTGAGATGGTTCACCACTTCTCTGCCCTCGTCGTTTCCGCCGTTCCACTCGAACTCGGTATCCTTCCATCTCGGCTCGTTCATTCCCTCAAAGATGAGGTGCTGGTCGTAGCCCTTAAACTCCTCGGCTATCTGCGTCCAGCAGGAAGCGAGCTTTTCGGAAATCTCCTCTTCCTTGTCGGCATATGGCTGATACCAGTCCTCGTGGTGCATGTTCAGTATGACGTACATGTCAAGACCGTAGGCGTAATCCACGATTTCTTTCACACGAGCCATCCACTCGGCGTTTATGACATTGTTCTCGTCCATCTGGTTCTGCCATGTGGTGGGAATTCTCACGGCGTTGAAGCCGGCGTCCTTTACTCCCTGCATAAGCTCCTGCGTGGTCAGCGGGTTGCCCCAGCTTTTTTCCTGCGAAAGTCCCTCGCCGCCCGTGGCGTCAAGAGTATTGCCGAGGTTCCAGCCTATCCTTATATCCGCTGTAAGCTCCAGTGCGGTGATGTCCCGATCGAACTCGTCCGTTTCCTCCTGTGCGGAACTGCCGGACTCTTCGGTAATATCCGACTGCCCGGAGCCGCCGTCCCCTGCGCAGCCCGCCATTGTCACGCAGAGTATCGCAGCCAGAACCGCAGCCGCTGTTTTTCTGAATTTCATAATCTGCTCCTTTTCGGGGAACACCCCGATAAAAATACTTCATATTCATTATATAATATTTATTGAATACAGTCAAGAGCTAACATGATACGGCCGCCCGGATTTTTCACATATTTTTCTTTTGACAAACGGAAAGATATGTGATACAATATAATAGTATTTTTATGCCCAGACAAACAATTATAAATAAACAATAACCAAAGGAAGCGCAGATAAGATAATGAAACCTATAAATATCGCAATAACTGCGGCATGCTTCAGCGGAAACAAGGGCGCTGCGGCAATGCTGCAAAGCTCCGTAAAGCAGCTGAAGGAACGCTACGGCGAGAAGCTGAACATATTCCTGATGTCCACCTATCCCAAGGCGGACAGAAAGCTTATTGCCGAAATGCCCGAAAAATACGACTTCATAAAGGTGGTAAACGCAAAGCCGGAGCGGCTGCTGTTCATTGCGTTTCCGCTGGCGGTGCTTTACAGCTTTCTCAGATTTATTCCGCCGCTCGGCAGGCTTCTGCGCATGAACAAGATAATCAAGGCGTATTCCCAATGCGACATGGTTATCGATGAGGCGGGAATTTCTTTTGTGGACAGCCGAGGGTTCGTCATGAACACATATGCGTTCGTCTGCGCCGCAGTGCCGCTGCTTTGCGGCGTGCCGGTGGTGAAGTATTCTCAGGCGCTGGGAACGTTCAAGAGCTTCTGGAACAGATTTCTCGCCAAGTGGATACTGCCGAAGCTGAAGCTGATATGCGCCAGAGGAAAAATAACGCAGGAAAATCTTGCCGCCATAGGCATAACCGAAAACGTCAAGCTATGCGCAGACGGCGCTTTCTCCATGCCCGACAGCGAATATTATGCCGAAAAGACGGAAAAGCTTTGCAGCGAAAGCCCGTTTTTCCGCAAGCGTGTGGTGGCGCTTTCCGTCAGCAGCGTCGTCGAGGGCAAATGCGCAAAGCTCGGAAAGGATTACAGGGGCTGCATGGTGCAGTTTGCGAACTGGCTGAACGAGCAGGACTACAACGTGCTGCTCATCGCAAACGCCGCAAGAGAGGGCAGCGAAAAGCCCCGCAACAACGACCTTGTTATCTGCTCGCAGGTGTATAACGCAGTACGCGATAAAACAAGAGTGATGTGGGAGCCTCGCGAAATGGCGCCGGAGGAGATACGAGAACTGCTGGCGCACAGCGAGGTTCTGGTGGCGTCACGCTTCCATGCGATGATAGGCGCACTGGAAAAATGCACGCCCGTGCTGCTGATAGGCTGGAGCCACAAGTACAAGGAGGTTCTGGATATGTTCGGGCTGGGCGAGTATGCGGTGGATTTCTCCGCACTCGACCTTGACCAGCTCAAGCTGAAATTCATGGGCTTCATGCATGACAGCGGCAATATCCGCAAAAAAATCGCCGCAAACCTCCCTGCGGTGCTGGAAAGCAGCAGGGACAATATCCGCTTCATAAGCGAGGAAATAGACAAGGTATATGCCAAACCGAAAAAGGTGAAGCTGCTGGACTTCAACGACCCGGAAAAATACATGGGAGAACATATCTGCGCGCGAATGGGCTACGCAGCGGACGCAAATATCCGAGCGAATGCGGCTTCCGGCGGAATGGTCACTGCTCTGCTGTGCCACATGCTGGAAAAGGGCGAGATAGACGGCGCATGGGTGACCCGCAGCGAAATAAAGGACGGAAAGCTCGGATACAAGACCTTTATCGCCACCACAAAAGAGCAGCTTATGGAATGCTCCTCTTCCGTATATATGTACATGCCGCTGATGAAGCATACGGATATGCTGCGTGAGTTCGACGGACGTGTGGCGGCGGTTCTCGTCCCCTGTCAGATGAGGGCGTTTTCCGCAATGCTGGAGCATGACCCGGCGCTGAAAGAAAAAGTGGTGCTGAAGCTGGGGCTGTATTGCAGCGGCAGCCACACCGAGAACGCAACGCTCCTGCCGCTGAAAAAGAAGAAAATCTCTCTTGACGGCGCAAAGCGGCTGTATTACCGCCGCGGACACTGGAGAGGGCTTTCCGCCGTGCAGTATGAGGACGGAAGCGAGCGCACTCTCAGCTACCCCAAGACGATATGTGCCTACAAGAACGCATACTTTTTCAGCCGCGAAAGCTGCATGGTATGTCAGGATCACTACTGCAATACCGCAGACATAAGTTTCGGCGATATCTGGCTGAAGGAAATGAAGAAAAACCCCATAAAGCACACCAGCTGCGTTATCCGCAGCGAAAGGGCGCTCAAAGCGTTCCGCTCGGCGGTGGAGGACGGGTATATTATCGCTTCGAGGATAGACGACAGCAAAATGCTGCGCAGCCAGAAGAGAGCGCTGGTGTTCAAGTTCAATGCGGCAAAGGCAAAGCAGGATATGTTCAAAAAAGCCGAAAAGACTGTCAATTTGGACGTTTCCGGGAAATGCAAATGGAACCACCGCCTTGCATTCAGGCTTGGCTGGCGCAATATGAAGTTCAGCGGTGAGAAGCTTTCACGGCTGGAGAAATTACCCACATGGCTTATCTATTACTATATGTGCTTTATCAGAGTGCTGCTGAGCTTCTGACCGGGGGAATACAATGAAAAAGCCTGACAAGAAATTGATTTTAAGAATGCTGAAAATACTTTTCGGCGTGTTGGTCGTGATATTTCTGGCATGGTACTTTTGGAAGAACTGGGACGAGTTTTCCGAAAAGATAATGAACGTGGATATGGGGATATTCGTGTTCTCAATGCTGTTCTATTTCGTGTATAAGATAACGCTTGCCTCGCTGTGGCACTACATCACGAAGCTGAACGGCTGTGCGATAAAATACGAAAAAGCCGTGACAAGCTACCTGTATTCCATTCTCGGCAAATACATTCCGGGAAAGGTGTTCATGCTCGCCGCAAGGCTCGGCTACTACAAGGAGGAGGACGCTCCGCTGTCAAAGGTGACGGTGTGCTTCTTTATCGAGAACGTATGCACGCTGCTGGGTGCCGCAATGCTGTTCATAGTGTCGCTGCTGTTCTTCCCCAATGAGCTGCTGGAAAATTACAAGTGGCTGACGCTGGCGCTTATCGTCATATTCTTCGTGTGCATTCACCCAAAGATAATCAACTTTGTTCTCGGACTGCTCGGCAAACTTTTCAAAAAAGACCTGAAAATCCCGATGAAGTATTCCCAGATGCTGAAGGTCGTGCTGCTGTTCATCGGCAACTGGCTTATCGTCGGCGTGGGCTTCTTTATCCTGACGAAATCCATCTACCCCGCCGTGGAATACTCACAGCTGCTGTTCTGTGCGGGAATTTGGGGCGTTTCCGCTATCATGGGCATTCTGGCGATATTTGCGCCGTCGGGTCTTGGCGTGCGCGAGGGAATTATCGTGGCGGGTCTGTGCCTTATCATGCCGGCGGACGACGCTATGGTGGTATCCGTTGTGTCAAGGCTGTGGCAGACTATCCCGGAACTGGTTCTGGTGGCTTTGGCGTTTATCTGGTCAAGAATACGCAATATGTCAAGAATAAAGATGAAAAAAGGCACGGAAGAGCCGCAAGAGCTTAACCTAAAATCCAAAAAATAAAACGCCTTATCGGGGAGGTGTAAGCGTGGAAATACCCTCAAACATAACCCGTATACTCGATATGCTGGAGAATGCCGGGTATGAAGCGTATATTGTCGGCGGCTGCGTGCGTGACAGCCTTATGGGGATACCCCCGCACGATTACGACATAACCACCTGCGCACTGCCGCAGGAAACCGAACGGGTTTTCGCCGGAATGAAGCTGATAGAAACCGGGCTTAAGCACGGCACGGTGACGGTGCTGTCCGACGGCGAGCCTGTGGAAATAACCACCTACCGTGTGGACGGAGAGTACCTCGACAGCCGCCGCCCCGACGCCGTGACTTTCACTCGAAGCCTCGGCGAGGACATAGCACGGCGGGATTTCACCATGAACGGCATTGCGTACAGTCCCCTGCGGGGAATGTACGACGAGTTCGGCGGTGCGGAGGATATCCGCCGTGGAATTATACGCTGCATAGGCGAGCCCGAAAAGCGCTTTCGCGAGGACGCCCTGCGCATAATGAGGGGAATGAGATTTTCCGCAGCACTCGGCTTCAAGACAGAGGAAAGCACCGCTGCGGCAATGCTGGACAACTGCGGGCTGCTGCGAAACATATCGGCGGAGCGGATATTCTCGGAGCTTTCCGGGCTGCTGACAGGGCGGCAGTCGGCGCACAATATCAGACGTGTGCTGACGCAGTTCCGTGAGATACTCGCCGCAGTGATACCCGAATTCCGTGAAACGTTCGACCTTGACCAGCGCTCGAAATACCATGAGTTGGACGTATATCAGCACCTGCTTGCCTCAGCAGAGGCGGCGGCGCTTATCTCCGAGGGGGAGCTTTCTCTTACGCTTGCCATGCTGCTGCATGATATCGGCAAGCCCGAGCGGTTCACCGTTGACGACAGCGGCGAGGGGCATTTCTACGGTCATGCGCAGGTCAGCGCAGACATTGCGGACGTAATTCTGCGGCGGATGAAATGCAGCACCGCCCTGCGTGAGCGAGTCTGCGCAATCATAAAATACCACGATATTCCGCTGCCGGAAACCGACAGGCAGCTCAGGCGAATGCTGTCAAAGCACGGAGAGGAGCTTGCCCGTGATATTGCAATGGCGCATATCGCCGACAATATGGCAAAAAAGCCGCAGTTCGTCTCGCGGTGCGGCGGCTGGCGCAGGGTAATAGAGAGAATCCCTGAAACGGCGCAGGAAAGCTGCCTTACAGTAAAAAGCCTTGCGGTTGACGGAAAGGCGCTTTCCGAGATAGTCCCTCCCTCGCCGCTGATGGGAGAAACTCTCAAATATCTGCTGAACGGCGTAATCGACGGCAGCTTCCCGAACGAGCGTGAATTTCTTTTGCGGGAAGCGGCAAAATATATTGAAAAACACAAAGCATTATGATATAATAAACGTAGTGCGTTTATTATATAGATCTAAAGTCCTTGTGCATACGGAAAACTTCGTTTTCCTCCGCACATATCGGACAATTATATCATGCCCTTGCGGTCATGATATAATAAACGCAGTGCGTTTATTACAGCTTGCTGAAAAACTCCGCCGCAGCGGAATAAAAGTTTTCGATCCAGCCTTTTTCAAAAGGCTGGCGGGTGCGGGGCAAAGCGCCGCTTAACGCCAACATACGGTATCACAAAAAGTATTTTGCAGCACAGTGGCGCATTTTTCCGTTTTCACGAAGTG
>CAYRLM010000112.1:0-7723 GCA_964425035.1 uncultured Ruminococcus sp. | reverse complement strand
CAAGTGTACTGGCAACGGCTAACGCCTTATGCCTTACGCGCGCAGCTGGGATGTTCGGCGGAAAAGCCCCCCACGGGGGATTTTCCGACGTTTCTTTATATTTCCACCATTTCGGCGTCAGCCTTGCGCAGGGACAGCTCGTAGCCCCTGACCGTCACCTCTACCGGGTCGCCGAGAGGGGCTACCTTGCGGATATATATCTCCGTACCCTTGGTTATGCCCATGTCCATTATCCTGCGCTTTATCGCTCCCTCGCCCGTGAGCTTCTTCACGGTGACCGTTTCGCCGACCTTTGCGTCTTTCAGTGTTGCCATAGAACCTTCCTCCTGTAAGTATATGTCCGTACCTGTCCGTTCAGACCATTATCTTTGCCGCCATTTCCTTGGAAACTGCGACCCTCGACTCCTTGACGTTGACGATGACATTGCCCGACATCTCGTTGACTACGGTAACAGAGCCACCGGCAACAAATCCGAGGCTCTCCAGAAACTTGCGTGTTTCCGGCGAACCGCCGACCTTCTTTATCATGTTTTCTTCGCCGACAGAGGCGAATGTGAGCGGCATCATATATATCCCTCCGATGTTCAGCACATATCAGCTTAATTAGTTTAAGCTAATCCGTTTGCAAAATAAATAAGTTAGATTTTTCTAACCCGGTTATATAATACTACTTTTATGCCGTTTTGTCAATGGTATTTTCCGCATGAAAAAACATTTTCGGTTTTTTTGTCACTAATACAGTCGGATAATCCAAGCTTGACGGAGCATTTGTCGAATTTGCACAAGCGCACGGCAATAATCATTCGGAGTGCGGTCATCTGTTGACATTTTCGTTTTTTCGGGTTATAATAATTTCTATAATATTATGTGTATATCGACGTATCAAAAGGTGAAAAGATGAATAAATATTACAAGAAGCTGGAACTTGACAAGATACTTGAGCTGCTGGCGGAGCAGACGTACAGCGATTCCTGCCGGGAAAAGGCGCTGAAGCTTTCCCCGTCGTTTGACGAGGCGGAAATCCGCTGCGAATTGCGTAAGACAAGCGACGCTTTCACGCTTTCCGCCAAATTCGGGACGCCCCGTTTCCGCAAGATAAAAGACCCGGCGTTCTCGCTGCGGCGCTCCAAGAGCGGCTCTGCGCTGTCGTTCGGGGAACTGCTGGACGTTGCGGATATCCTGCGGGAAACGAATATGCTGTGCGACTGGTTCGGGCAGTGCGAGAGCGTGGAAAGCTCGCTTGCGGAATATTTTCGAGAGCTTTACCCGATAAAGGAGCTGGAGCGGCGCATTTCCGAGAGCATTATCTCGGAGGAAGAAATGGCGGATTCGGCAAGCCCGGAGCTTTCCTCCATAAGAAAGCGCATAGTGCGGCAGGGAATGAATATCCGAGAGCAGCTGGACAGGCTGATAAAAAGCCGCAGCACGCAGAAATTTCTTCAAGAGGCAATCGTCACCATGCGTGACGGGCGCTATGTAGTACCTGTGCGCAGCGAGTACAAGAACGAGGTGGCGGGACTTGTCCACGATACCTCCGCCACGGGGCAGACATTTTTTATCGAGCCTATGAGCGTTGTCGAGGCCAATAACGAGATACGGGTGCTGAAATCCCGAGAGCAGGCGGAAATAGAGCGTATCACTCGGGAGCTTTCCGCACAGGTGGGCGAAAATGCCGACAGCATAGCCGACAACTTCCGTGTGGCGCAGATACTGGAGCTGTATTTTGCCAAGGCGAACCTCGGCGCAAAAATGCAGGGCGCTGCGGCGAATATCGTATCCGAGCCGAGGATTTCCCTGCGTCAGGCACGTCACCCGCTTATCGACAGGAATACGGTTGTGCCGATAAACGTGGAGCTTGGCGGCGAATATTCCGGTCTGATGATAACGGGCCCCAATACCGGCGGCAAGACGGTTGCGATAAAGACAATCGGTCTGCTCACGCTGATGACGATGTGCGGACTTATGATACCTGCCGGGGACGGCTCGGAGATAGGCATTTTCAGCGGTATATATGTCGATATCGGCGACGAGCAGAGCATAGAGCAGAGCCTTTCCACCTTTTCTTCGCACATGGTGAATGTGGTGAAGATACTCGATAAGGCGGACGAGCGCAGCCTTGTGCTGATAGACGAGCTTGGCAGCGGCACAGACCCGGTAGAGGGCGCGGCTCTTGCGGTATCGGTGCTTTCCGCACTGCGGGAGCAGGGCGCAAGGGTAGCCGCCACAACGCATTATCAGGAGGTAAAGATGTACGCTCTGCGCACCGAGGGCGTGGAGAACGCCTCCTGCGAATTTGACGTGAACACGCTGAAGCCTACCTACCGTCTGGTGGTGGGAGTTCCGGGAAAATCCAACGCTTTCGCCATATCACAGCGGCTGGGTATGCCGGAGCGGATTATTTCCTATGCAAAGGAGCTTGTCAGCACCGAGAACCAACGCTTCGAGCAGGTGGTGGACGCTCTCGAAAAATCTCGGCAGGAGCTTGAGGCTCTGCGTGAAAGCGCCGCCGTATCCGAGCGCAACGCAAAAATGACCGAGAGCGAGCTAAAGCGTAAGCTGTCCGAGCTGGAGCAGCAGAAGGAAAAGGAGCTTGAAAGCGCCCGTCAGCGTGCGCTGTCCATTGTGGAGGAAACACGTTTCCGCTCAAATCAGCTGCTGAACGAGCTGGAGGAGCTGAAAAAGGTCAAGGATAAGGAAGCGCTGCGGCAGGGGCTGAGTACGGCAAAGGGAAAGACAAACAGCGCCCTGAACAAGATGCAGGACGAAGCGAACCCTGTGGTGCAGCGGCATATCGACAGCTATGTGCTGCCCAGACCGCTGAAAGCCGGCGATACGGTAATGCTTGCGGACACGAAAAAGGAGGGCGTGCTGATGACCGCCCCGAACCAGTCCGGAGCCTGCTATGTTCAGGTGGGAATGATGAGAATAAAAACCAACCTGAAGAACCTCCGCCTTGTGGAGAACAAGAAAAAGCAGCAGCCGCAGAAATCCGTGGGCGGCAGCGTGAAGAAGCAGGTGACCTCCAACATGAGCCGTCGAGGGGGAATGGAGCTTGATATCCGAGGAATGATGTCTGACGAGGGCGTGCTTGAGGTGGAGCGTTTTATCGACAGCGCCCAGCTGAGCGGTATCGGCACTGTGGTGATAATCCACGGAAAGGGTACGGGGGCGCTTCGTGCGGCGGTGCAGCAGTCGCTCAAGACCAATCCTTCGGTTAAAAGCTACCGTCAGGGAGCCTACGGCGAGGGCGAGGCGGGAGTTACCGTTGTCGAGCTGAAATAAACAAACAGAACCCCCAAAGTTTTTCGACGGTCTTGGTGAGGTATAATATGAAATTACGCAGCAGCTTTTCTGCGTCCGATCTTTTTCTGGCAAATCGTGAGAATAACCCCAATCGGGAGCATATTATCGTGAACACTCGGCAGGGCAAGCATTTCCCGTCCGACCCGGAGCAAGCTCTGGAGCTTTTTGAAGCCCTCGGCAGAAAGGCGGCGCAGGACGGCAGGGCGGAAAAATCCACCGCAGTGATTGCGTTTGCGGAAACCGCCACGGCGATAGGCGCAGTTGTGGCAGGTGCGTTCCAAGACTGCTTCTTTGTCACCACCACCCGTGAAAGGCTCCCCGACTGGGCTGCCGCAATAACCTTTGAGGAATGCCACAGCCATGCTCGCAGACATTATCTCTGCGTTCGTGACGAGGACGCATTCCGCAGGGCGAAGCAGGTAATTCTTGTGGACGACGAATACACCACGGGCAGCACGGCGCTGAACCTTGTAAAGGCGCTGGACGGCTGTCTTGCTCCCGACTGCCGCATTTATGCGGCGGCGCTGGCGGCATCGGGCGAAAGCGCAGAGCGCTTCCGTGAAGCCGGGATTACGCTTCTGGCACTTGCGGACGCAGGGAATATCGCAAACCGCACCCGGCCGGAGAATTTCGCCGCAGACAGAGCCTGCGACCTGCGCACCCCAGATATACGACTGCATAAAAATTCGATTTTCGACCCCAGACTTGGCGTTAATGCCGACAGCTATCTTGCGGAATGCCGTGCTTTCTGCTCTCGGCTGGCGGAGGAATTTCCCGGCGACGGCTGCGCAACGGCGGAGATAGTCGGCACGGAGGAATTTTGCTATCCGCCGCTGCTGCTGGGCAGGCTGCTTTCCGCAAAATACCGCCGTGTGACGGTACACTGCACCACCAGAAGCCCCATGCTCCCGTCGTGCGGTGACAGGGGCGGCTTCGACCTGCCCGCCGAGGGAGATTACCCGCTGGTGAACAGAACGGCGCTTTGCAGCCCCTGCGACCCCGAGCGCCGTGTGTACCTCTACAACACGGAGAAATGCGCCCTCAGCATAATCATGACGGACGCCGAACACTCTGACGAGGCTGCGCTGGAGCAGCTCTGCGGAGCGGTGGGAGGAGAGCGCACCGCCGTGATAGAGTGGCACGGGCGGACTGTCCCCACCAGCTATTCGGACGGGGACGTGCGGCTTCTGCTGACGGATATCACGGGAAAGCTGACGGCGCTATCACCGCAGGAGCGTGAGCGGAGAATACAGGGCGGACAGCATTACAGCGAGCTTCTGCCGCAGGAGTACGAGCCGTCGAGGGAGTATTTGGAGGAATATGAAAACGGACTGCGGCAGTGGGCGGGGGCGAACGCAAAAGCGGTGCAGACCGTTGCGGAGGCGATATGGGCGGAAAAGGGCAGAGGTGCCGTGCTGGTGTCGCTGGCTCGTGCCGGAACTCCCGCAGGAGTGCTGATAAAGCGCTATATCCGCAGAAAATACGGCGTTTCTCTGCCGCATTATTCCGTTTCGATAATAGCGGGCAGGGGGATAGACCGACGTGCGCTGGAATATATCCTCGCACGGCATTCGGCGGACGGTATACAATTCATTGACGGCTGGACGGGAAAGGGAATGATAACCCGTACTCTGCGGCAGGCGCTGGAGGAATTTCCGCTGTACGAATACGGCACGGGCAGGGATAAGCTTGACCGCCTGAGCGAAATAGCGGTGCTTGCCGACCCTGCCGGGCTGTGCCGCCTGTGCGGAACTCACGAGGATATGCCGATACCAAGTGCATATCTTAACAGCGTGGTATCGGGACTGTTCAGCAGGACGGTGCTTAATTCGTTGATATCGCCCGAGGACTTTCACGGTGCGGTATATTTCGGGGAATTTCGGGATATCGACCGCACGAACGGTTTCATAGCCGCAGTCGAGAGCGAGATGGATTACGGCTGCTCGGGGGGACTTCCCGAACGGCGCTCCGCCGGCGGACTTGCCGAGGTGAGAGAAATAGCCGCACGGTTCGGTGTGAGCGACATAAAGCTGATAAAGCCGGGTATCGGCGAAGCGACAAGGGTGCTGCTGCGGCGTGTTCCGCAGCTGATACTGCTGCGCAGCGCCGACAGTCCGCTGACGAAGCACCTTGTGGAGCTGGCGGCGGAAAAGGGCGCAGAGGTGCGGGAATACCCGCTGATAAATTATCATGCCTGCGGAATAGTCAAGGTAATGAGCGATGTTTGACCTGCGCTTCTGCCGGATATGGACGCAGCGCTTCACGGAGCTTGACGAGAGTATTTTTCCAAATTGCAAAGGAATGAGCAAAATGACACTTATTTTCAGCAACCACAAATTTCAGTATGAACTGGAGCGGCTTTTCAGGAGCTTTTTTCCGCCGATGACGCTTAAATTGTCCGCAGACAAGGCGGACGCTCGGGGGGATTACTGCCTGACGGAGAAGCGGGAAATTCCGGGCGGCGTGTGCCTTTCGGTGGAATTGGTGTGCGCACAGCCCGCAGGCGGCACGGTCAGAAGATACGCCATGAGCCGCACCGTTCCCGCAGACACCCCCGACAAGGAGCAGGAGCGGGAGATGTCCGTGCTGCTTTACAAGGCGCTGAGAGAATACACCGGGCATGAGCTGCCGTGGGGAATACTCACCGGAGTGCGTCCGGTTAAGGTGCTGTCCGGGATTACGGACGAAAAGGCGCTGGAAAGTCTGCTGGTAAGTCAGCGCAAGCTGTCGCTGGCACGCAGGACGGAGCAGGTGCAGAAGCCGCTTGCGGCGAGCATTCCGCCGAATTCCTTCAGCCTTTATGTGTCGATACCGTTCTGCCCGACAAGGTGCAGCTATTGCAGCTTTGTGTCGCATTCCGTCAGTCAGGCGGCGGCAAGGCTGGACGAGTATCTGCTGCGGCTGACGGAGGAGATGAAGCAGCTGGCGGCGATATCTCGTCATCTGGGGCTTATTCCCGACACGATATATTTCGGCGGCGGTACTCCCACGGTGCTTTCCGCGGAGCAGCTGCGGCGGCTGTTCGGGGCGCTGGATTTCTTCGACCTGTCGCATATCCGCGAATTTACGGTGGAGGCGGGCAGACCCGACACGATAACGCAGGAGAAGCTTTCCGCAATCAAGGCGGCGGGAGCGGGGCGGATAAGCGTAAATCCGCAGACGATGAACGACAGCGTTCTGAAAGCAATCGGCAGGGCGCACACCGCCGCACAGACGGAGCAGGCGTTCCTCATGGCACGGGAAACGGGCTTTGACGTGATAAACATGGACATCATAGCAGGGCTGCCGACGGAGGATTTTGACAGCTTTGCGGCGAGCCTTGATACGGTATGCGGACTTTCGCCCGAAAATATCACGGTACACAGTCTGTCGCTCAAGCGAGCGGCGAAGCTGTTCCGAGAGGGAGCGGACGGTACGGCGGGGGAAGCGGAGCGAATGGTGGACTGCGCCCACAAGACCCTTGCGGAGCACGGCTACGTCCCGTATTATCTCTACCGCCAGAAGAACACGGCGGATAATCAGGAGAACACCGGCTATGCGAAGCCGGGAACGGAGAGCCTTTACAACACCTACATCATGGAGGAGCTTCAGACGGTGCTTGCGGTGGGGGCGGGTGCTTCCACAAAGCTGGTAGACCGCAGCACCGGGAGGATACAGCGCCTTACCAACCACAAATATCCCTACGAATATCTGGACAGATTTAACGATATTCTCGAAAACAAACGCAATATTTTTAGCTTTTTTGTATAAATATGCGTATATTTTATAATAAAAAGTTGACAAACGGTCGGTTTTGTTATATCATATTAGATGTAAGCGTCGGCTTCGGCGCTTAACAAACATCGGGCAGACTTGATTTGTCTGCAATACACTGCGGCGTATGGGGATATGTGGCATTTCCGTGCGGCGGTAATTTCAGGAGGTTTATTATGGATTCAAACGAAAAGGTGTACGGAGTGCTTGCTTACATTGGTATTCTTTTTATCGTTCCTCTGGCGGCAGGCAAGACTGAGTTCTCAAGGTATCACGCAAATCAGGGATTAGTTCTGTTTATTGCCGATGTGATTGTCGGCATTATATCGGCAATTTTCGCCTTTATTCCGATTATCGGCTGGCTGATATCCCTCGTGTTAAGCATTGCAATCCTTGTATTTATGATAATCGGCATTGTTCACGCCGCACAGGGCGAGATGAAGCCGCTGCCAGTTATCGGCGGTATCAAGATTATCAAGTAATTATTCCGATATAAAGGCATAAATAAGGCTTTAAGGGCTGCTTTAGGGCAGCTCTTAAGACCGTCGGAAAAGCCCCGTTGGGGCTTTTCCGACGAAACATCCCAGCTGCGCGCATAAGGCATAAGGCGTAAGCCGTTGCCAGTACACTTGCTGGGATAGAAGTGTTTTTTGCCTCGGCAAAGCTG
>CAYRLM010000111.1:0-7804 GCA_964425035.1 uncultured Ruminococcus sp. | reverse complement strand
CTCCTATCGAATTTCTTTTTGCCTTTCGTGTACAATATCATTGACAAACCTACACTGTCCGACGAAAAGAAGATAAACGAGCCGCTTTTCTGCAAAAGCTTTTGCTACAACCGCGAACTCAAGTGCATTGACGGTACATTTTACTCGGTGGATGGAGCGGAGAGCCAAGAGAAAATTACCGCGAAAATCTCCGAAATGCTGATTGAAAACGGAATTACATCGGGGATTGCCAAGCGGTCAAAGGCTCTTTTTGACGCACTCAAGCTCTACTGCCACAGCGCACCTATAAAGCCGGACGAGAACGAAATACACGTTCTGAACGGCGTTATCAAGGTGGACGGCGACTGCGGCAAACCACCGACATTCATACCGGAAAAGAAATTCTGCGTCAATCGGCTCAATATCGACTACAATCCCGATGTGTGGGAACACGTCTATTACCCATTGAACTTCCAAACGTTCCTGTATGAGCTGTTAGATGAGCAGGATGTGCTGACCTTGCAGGAATATTTGGGATACTGCCTTATCCCGTCCACAAGGGCGCAGACGGCGCTGTTTATCATCGGCAACGGCGGCGAGGGCAAAAGCCGTATCGGTGTGGTTCTGAATGCGATATTCGGGTCGGCTATGCTGTCCGGCAACTTTCAGCGTGTTGAGGACGATAAATTCTTCCGCTATAACCTCATAAACAAGCTAATTATGAATGATGACGATATGCAGATGACGGCTCTGAAATCAACGGGTTACATCAAGAATATCATTACCGCCGAAATACCGATTGACGTTGAAGCAAAGGGACAGCAGTCGCGACAGGCATTGCTGTACAGCCGCTTTCTGTGCTTCGGGAACGGCTCGCCGAAAGCGCTTTACGACAAGTCAGACGGATTCGCCAGACGATTGCTGATACTTTCCACCAAGCCCAAACCCGCTAACCGCAGGGACAATCCGTTCTTGGCGGAAAAGTTCATTGCCGAAAAAGAAAATGTGTTCTGCTGGATGTTGGACGGTCTGCGGCGGCTGAAGAAAAACAATTATCAGTTCACGGTCAGCGAGAAAACAAGGGCGAATGTCGCCGAAGCGGTTGCGGAGAACTGTAACATTGTGGATTTCCTTGCGGAAGCTGCGGTTATAAGCGAAAGCTCCTCTATCAGCTCAACCACCCTGCACCGAGTATATTGTGATTGGTGTGAGGAGAACGCCCTGACTGCTTTGAAACGAGAAACCTTTATAAATTGGCTGAAATCAAACGCTACAAGATACAACGTCAAGTACTCCAACAACATCTACGAACACGGAAAGCGTATCCGAGGCTTTGAGGGAATGTCGCTTGTTCGGTGAAATCGGCGTACAGGTGTACCTTTGGCTTTGCAATGCGGTTTATCAACAACAGCAACGTGTACAAATGGTGTACGGTGGTGTACATAGTACGGATTTGTACAGCAACGTACATCTGCAAAAAGTCCGATAAACCTCTTGGTTATGCGATTTGTACACCTGTACACCAAAAACAATAAAATTTTTCTTATATACTCTGGAGAGAGCAGGGATTATATCAATCTCGCCCAAACTCAGAGAGTCGAGCAGCAATTTTCTTTTTCAGCTTTGCATTGAAATATTTTTACATATTGAAAGGAGCATTTCTATGGAAGAAATCAGACAAATCTGGTGTGCAGAGGACAACTGATACTACCCCGAAATCAAGGTCGAGAACGGCAGGACATACAAACTCGATGTCGAGCATTTTGTCTACCTCGAACAGCTCGAATTTGGTTTCACCGAAGAAGAGCAGGAGCTTATGAACAACCCCATTGACCGTTGGGGGAATGCGTGGCGAAAGTTTATGCAAGAGAACTACCCCGAGGAAATTCCGTCGCTCACAGGTCGGCTGAAATGGGAGTTGATACCTCGGCAGATTGACCGAGAAGCTTGGGCAATGTGGGAGCTGCTCCGCAGACAGTACGCAGAGAAAAATCCTCGCCCGAAAACCACCTTTGTGGAGATTGAGAAATGGGAGAGGACACGGCAACTGATAGTCGAACACGAGGTTATGGAACAGATTGTTCTGCAATATCGGGGATAGGCAGCATCTAGCAAGGGGTTTGCAAAGGGTTCTCCCTTTGCCCCTCGGAGAGCGCCGTACCCTTGATGTTGGTTGTAGCTTGCGGAAAACAATGTCAAGGGTACTATGGCGTTACTGTTGGCACAACAGTAAAAATACCGCAACGAAAGGAGATAACAGCCATGAACGAAAAACGCATTTCCCACTGTCAAGGCAAGGGCAGCCTTACCCACAACAACCGCAAATTCAGTGCCAAAAATGTGGACGATACACGCACAAAGGACAACGTTGTTTTCGTTGAGCAGCCTATTTCAGAGGCTTATGAGCAGCTGTTTAATACTGCAGTTGAACGTTACAATGCCAAGCAGAAATGAGCCGATAGAAAGATTAAAATGAGTTATTTCGAGCATTTATTCAAGCGCTCTCCATCGCAAAGCGTGGTTACGGCGGCAGACAAGCAAAAGAGCTTTTACGAAGATGTTGTTCAGATTGGCGATAAGGATAACACGGGTGTCGGCTCTGCTGATGCAGAAATTGCTACCGCTTGCCTGACCGAGTATGTGCAAGGCTTTCAAGAGCGCAACCCGAATTTCTATGTGTTTAATGCTGTTATGCATTTAGACGAGGCTACACCTCATCTGCATATAGATTACATACCCGTTGGGCATTATACAAACGGTGTCGATACCCGAAACGGAATAGCTCAAGCTCTCAAAGAAATGGGTTATGGAACAGGCAGGGACGCTATTGCACGTTGGCGTGAGGCAGAGTGCAAGCTGTTGACCGAAATCTGCAACCGCCACGGCATACAGATTGCCGCTCCCGAACGCTCCCGTGGTTCTCTGACCGTTGAGAAATACAAGGAGTATGCTCAAATCAAGGAGCAGGTTGACGAAAAGAAACAGGAGAACGCTCTGGAAGAAAGACGAGCCGAAGAAATCGAACAGCGCATCGAAACCGTCCAAAAGCAAGCTGAACATATTGATAATATCATCGAGATTGTTCAGTCAGCCGAGGTTATAACGGTTTTCAAAAAGCCTACGGGTTACGTTAAAATGCCCGAAGCGGAGTTTATGAAGCTAAAAAATGCTGCCAAAGGTTTTGACGAGGACCGAACAGAGAAAAAATCTCTGCAAGGGGTGATAGACCGCTTGAATGACGAGATAAAGAAAAAGACAGCACAAATATCCAATATGGCTCGTAGAATGGTTGAAAATGCGAAACAACTCAAACTTTTTAAACGTGCATTCAAAATGTCTGAAAGCACTACCTATGATGACGTATTGCGTGTACTTACCGAACGTGGTTTCTTCCAAAAAGCACCGCAAAAATCACAAGAACACAAGAAAATATAAAGGAGGGCGTTTATGAAACTTGCGAACGGCGTGGGCTCTGTCTACAAGCTGTCGGGCAATCGAAGAAATCCCTACATAGTCCGAAAAACAGTAGGTTGGGATATTGACCCAAAAACAGGCAAGGCAAAGCAAATCTATATTACAATAGGATATGCACCAACAAGAGCAAAAGGTCTGGAAATGCTTATGGACTACAACAAAAATCCCTATGACATTGAAGCGTCCAAGGTTACATTTGCGGAGGTTTTCGAAAAATGGTCTGCCGAGAAGTTCCCCACCATATCCGAGTCCAATATCAAAGGTTATAAAGCGTCCTTCGGTTGCTGTTCTGTGTTGCATGACAGAATATTCAAAGAATTGAAACTGACCGATTTGCAGGGTGTTATCGATAACAGCAGCAAAAATTATCCTACACTCCGTAAGCTGAAAGTTCTGCTCAATCAGATGTACGAATATGCAATGAAGTACGAGATATGCAACAAAGACTACTCCGAGTACGTTGATATTATCAAGTTCAAGGACAAAAATCCCAACAAGACAGACCGTTCGCCGTTCAGCGAGGACCAGATTGAAGCTCTATGGGTTCAGAAAGACAACATCTATGCTCAGATTGTACTTATGCTGATTTACAGCGGAGTTCGGGTTTCGGAACTGCTCGACCTGAAACGAGAAGATGTCAATATTGAGGAACACTATTTCAATGTCATTTCAAGCAAAACGGAAAGTGGAATAAGGGTAGTGCCTATTGCCGACAAGATCTACCCGTTTTTCAAGAAATGGTACGATGACGGGTTTGAATACCTGCTCCATACTCCTGACGGCGCACATTTCGATTACAGCAACTACTACGATTCATATTGGACACCTGTTATGGAGCTGATAGGCTGTTCACACAAGCCACATGACACTCGGCACACCTGTATATCAATGCTCACCGCAAAAGAGGTTTCGCCTACGCTGATAAAGAAGATAGTCGGTCATTCGGGAGCTATGTCACTCACTGAGAAAGTATATACACACCTCAATGTGCAGGAATTGTTGGAAGCAATAAATAAGATATGAATAGAGAAAATCCGTCGGGAATTATAATCTCGGCGGATTTGGTTTTTAAATAAAAAGGCACTAACCCGAAGATTAGTGCCTTAACTTTGTTAGTTACTCGTTAGTTATGTGTTAGCTACCGCTCGAAATTCGCCGTGTTTCAGGCAACTCCAAAGCGATAGGAACCGCATAAACAAGCAATTTTCAAACTCCCAAAGGGAGAAGAAATTATCTCTTCGAGAACTGCGGAGCACGTCTTGCGGCCTTTAAGCCGTACTTCTTTCTCTCCTTCATTCTCGGGTCGCGAGTGAGGAAGCCTGCCTTCTTGAGTACGGGACGAAGCTCGTCGGAGTACTGGAGAAGCGCTCTGGACAGACCGTGGCGGATTGCGCCTGCCTGACCTGTAACGCCGCCGCCGGCAACGGTAGCAACGATATCGAACTTCTCAACGGTGTCTGTGAGGGTCAGGGGCTGACGAACTATCAGCTTGAGAGTCTCCAGACCGAAATAATCATCAATGGAACGGCCGTTTACAGTGATAGTGCCGCTTCCGGGATATACTCTAACTCTTGCGACAGAGTGCTTTCTTCTGCCGGTGCCATAGTAGTAAGGCTTAGAATCGTACATTGTTCAGCCCCTCCTTATATTTTGTATTCAACGGGCTTCTGAGCCGCATTGTTGTGTTCTGCGCCCGCATAGCAGCGCAGTCTTGTGAGAGCCTTTCTGCCGAGAGTGGTGTTGGGCAGCATGCCGTTTACGGCAATGGTCATTGCCTTTTCGGGGTTCTCCTTCATCAGCTTGTCATAGCCGACTTCCTTCAGATGACCGATCCAGCCGGTGTGCCATCTGTAAACCTTCTTCTCCAGCTTCTTGCCGGTGAGAACCGCCTTGGAGCAGTTGATGATGATTACGTGGTCGCCGCAGTCGCAGTGGGGAGCGAATGTGGGCTTGTGCTTTCCTCTGAGCAGGTGAGCTGCCATAGCGGCAACGCGACCCAGGGGCTTTTCGGCAGCGTCGAGAATATACCAGCTGCGTTCTACTGTTTCAGCCTTAGGCATATATGTTGACATACTTTTTCCTCCTTAAAATTTCGTGAAATAAGCGAAGCTAGCTTGGCATATTTCCGATAAATAACGAACAAATTACGTGAAAAACATTCACAACATTGTTTATTATACACGTTTGGAAGTATTTTGTCAAGAGTAAATTTGTCCAAATTTCAAATATATCCCGATTTCTTTGCTTTTCTCTCACTTTCTCTTTATTTTTCTCTGTTTCTCTGATTTCATTTCATTTTTCCCGAGAAGCTCCGCGCCGCTCCCGAGCAAGTCGATTTTTCACGTATTTAGAGCCGTTCAAGTCCGATTACACCGCAGGTTACAATATCTTCCGAAATATTTTGGCACTCACAATATGTCAAAATGCCCCGATTCACCGCCTTAAAGCCACAAATGACATAAGTCAAGTGTTATATCACCGAAATATGATTACAAAGTGAAGCTAATTATCAGAAAAATTTCACAAAAATCGTTCAAACCCCTTTTATTATTGGTTTAGTTGTGCTATAATAAAATAATAATGGCTAACAGCATATTGTGATTTTGAACAATATCCGAGAATTTCAATATAAGGGAGTATATTGTATGGCTTTTTGTGATTTGAAAACTGTCCGTATTTTTGATGAAGCCTCGGGCTGTACATATATAATAGGCGACGTATTTTCCGTCTACTCGTTCGGAGCGGAAAAACCCGTTGTGTACAGCTGGGACATGGTAAAAAGCGTGGAGCTTTCCAAGCGAACCACAACAATCGACGTCGGAAAAAAGAACTTCCGCATCGACAACAAGCTGTTTTCGTCGCACGACGATTTCCTCAGAGCGATAGCGCTGATTGAGTGCGCCTGCAGGGACTACGACATTCCGTACGCTCACGATAAGCGAATTTTTCCGACAAAGAACCTGTACAACGAGACGATTGTCGGCAAGGACGCATATGTCGGAGAGGGCGAGGTCGACGAAAACGACATTGCTTCGGCATTCATCATGATGATGAACCTAAAGCTTGTAAAGTTCCTGTGGCTAATTGCGATACTGATGATGCTTGTCATCTTCGGTCTGCTGCACCTGTTCATCGGGGTCACGAGGAGCAATCTCCTGTACTTTATCCCGATTTCTTTCGCAGGCGGCGGCATAATCACGCTTATCGTCTACATCGTCTGCTACGGCATTGCCAAAAACCGCTTCAAGTCAATCATAGAGTGCGACCCTGCGGCGGGCTCGGTCATGACGTTCGTGATAAGCAGGCTGGGGTTTGCTGTCTGCGAGAAATGCAACTACGACGGCGGCGACCTCGTTGCGTGGAACGAAGCGGACTATTTTGTCGAAACCGACAAGATGTTTATTATATACAAGAATAATGTCGCAATCGCATATATTCCGAAAAAAGTGTTCAACAAAAAGCATATCGGCGGAATTTCCGACATAATCGCTTTAAGGCTTGAACAGAGATAAAAGGCAAGGAGGTCTACGGCAGTGAGCGTTGAAATAAAAACCGAACATATCGAACTTGGCGGAAACAACGTGCTTTTGGTATCGGTAAGAGACGGAAACTCCGTAATAGGCACGTGCTCCGCAGGCTACAACGTAAACCGCAGCGACGCCAACACTTTGAGCAGGATTTTCTATATCGGCTCAGACCCTGTTGTAAACGAGCTGTGCCCGAACAGCGCCAGCAGGCATTCCGACAAGCTTGTGTCCCTGAGCGCAGGGTTTCAGGGCATTGACGACGAAATCCACGAAGCCATAACCGAGAGCTTTTCAAAGCTGAACAAGGGAGATTCTCTCGAAACGGGACTGAGAGACGTGTTCAGTCTGCTCGCCGACGGAGTTTACACGGTTTATACGGCGGAATATTACCCGACTGACGGAAACGGAACGTTTTTCTGGGGCGCATACAACATTTCTCACGAGGTCAGGGGCACAGCAGAGGACAATCACACGATAGGCGCAAGGACGTACAGACCCTGCTTCCTTATCCCGAGCGCTCCGCTGGATTTGTATTCCCCCAAGACAAAGGTTGCCATAGACGAAGCGGTGAAATCCCGCCGCATTCAGGGAATAGCTTATCATCTGAGCGGACTTCATTCGGTGCTGATAAAGGGACATCACGGCGCTGTTTCCTGCGCGGAAAAGGACATTCCGTTCAAGTGCGCCGTTATAGAGAAAATCACCCGTCCGTACACCGACCCTGTCTCTGCGGCTGCGCCCGCTCCCGCTCCGACACCCGCTCCGACTCAGGCAAACGGCGCTCCGACCGACAACAATGCCGAAACCGCCGAAGCTGCCGCGCC
>CAYRLM010000110.1:0-7804 GCA_964425035.1 uncultured Ruminococcus sp. | reverse complement strand
GGCGGCAGCAGCGTAGCTGCGACTTCAAGCCGCCAATGCAGCTAAAGGGGTTTGGGGGAAAACAAGAGTTTTCCCCCAATTCGCAGACGATAGTCTGCGAATAAAGACTTTATCGACAGACTAATACCATGTAATAGACGCACAGCGTTTATTATAGATTATCAAAGTCCTCGCACGGCGTTTATTACAGCGAAAAAACATAGGACTTTTTCGCCGCATCGCACAGAAAGGAATTTACCGTGAAACGGCATTTCAAAAGAATTATCGCAGCGGCACTCTGCTGCTTTATCATATCTATGACCGGCTGCTTTGAAAACGACGGCAGCGACGGCGTAATAAAATACGACATAGCCTACAATCCGGGCAGTCTTGACCCACAGACAGCCGAGGACGAAGCGTCCGTCCTGATAATAGCAAGCCTTTACACCGGGCTGCTCAGAGTGAACCCGGACGGCAGCCTCGGTTCGGGCGTGGCGGAGGACTATACCGTCAGCGACGACGGACTTACATACAAATTCAAGCTGAGCAGCAATTATTACTGGACGGACGTGAACGGCTTTGAAGCGGTATGCACCGCTCAGGATTTCGTATACGGATTTCAGCGGCTGTTCGACCCTGCCACCCGTGCGCCGAGAGCGTCGGAATACTACTGCATCAAAAATTCCCGCGCGATAAATACCGGCGCAGTTTCGGATCTGTCAAAGCTGGGAGTGACCGCAAACGGCGATTACGAACTTACGATAACGCTGGAATACCCCGACCCCAACTTCCCCTCACTGCTGGCGGAAGCCCCCGCAATGCCGTGCAGCGAGGAATACTTTCTGTCCTCTCAGGGAAGATACGGTCTTTCGGGCAGCACTACACCGTCCAACGGCGCATTTTATCTCAGTTCATGGAATTACGACCCATACACCATAACCGACAACAATAATCTGATACTCCGACGCAATGCCAAGAACAACGAAACGAGCAAGGTTTACCCGTCGGGACTTAACTTCTTTATCGAGGGCGACGAGGATTTCGTGGACGATTTCGTTTCGGGGGTCATCAGCTGCATAGCGGTCACCGAGGATCAGCGGGAGCTGTTAAAGGACGGCGATTATACCGTTCAGGCTTACGACGCCATAACCGTGGGGCTGCTGTTAAACAGGAACTACGAGCTGTTCGGGAACGCAGATTTCCGCAGGGCGCTTGCCCTTCTTATCGACCGTGACAAGCTTTCTCAGACCGTCACCGACCACGCCGCCGCTTATGCGATAGTTCCGGGAGAGGTATCTCTTCTGGATCAGAGCTACCGCGAATACGCAGGCGAAAGGCTTACGCCGGAATACAGCGCAGAAAAGGCGCAGCAGTACTACCGACAGGCGCTGCCGTCGCTTGACAAAACGCTTTTCTCGGGCGCACGCATAATCATGAGGGACGACAGCACGGCTTCCTCCATGATATCTGCGGTAATGCAGGAATGGCAGCGCGAATTCGGCTTCTACTGCGTAGTGGAAACGCTGACCGAAACGGAGTTCAGCGCTCGGCTCAGTTCGGGAGATTATGAGATAGCCGTTCAGGATCTCACGGGCAGCACCAACAGCCCTTCCGCATACCTTAACTGCTTCACCAAGGACGGTGTCGGGAATTACTCAGGCTATTCCAGCGCCGACGTAACCCGGCTGATAAGCTCCGCCGAAAGAGCCGCCGACCTGCAAACCGGCGCCGACCTGTACAAACAGGCGGAACAGACAATCATCGACGACGCAATATTTCTTCCGCTTTACTACAAGAACGAGTATTTCTACATCAACGAGGATTTCGCCGACATAAGCTACAATCCTTTCAACAAGACGGTGGATTTTACTCAGGCAAAAGCGTATTGATTTTGTCACCCCTGCAATCGGAGCATACCAATATTTATTCGGAGAAAATAATGTCAGACAACTTATATACAAACACCCATATGATGGAGCAGCTGGACGAGTTCCTGCTGGAGGTACAGAAGCCGTCCCGATATATCGGCGGCGAACACGGGGCGGTAATAAAGGACAAGTCAAAGGTGGATATCCGCTTTGCATTCTGCTTTCCCGACACCTACGAGATAGGCATGTCCCACCTCGGCATGAAAATACTCTACGGACTGAAAAACGCCGTGCCGAACTACTGGTGCGAGCGTGTATTCATGCCGCTGCCCGATATGGAGGAGCAGATGCGTGCCCGCAATATTCCGCTGTACGCATTGGAAAGCCTAGACCCGATAAAGGATTTCGACTTCATAGGGTTTACGCTGCAATACGAAATGAGCTACACAAATATTCTCGAAATGCTTGACCTTGCCGGAGTTCCCGTGCTGGCAAAAGACCGCACCGGGCTTACCCCAATTGTCATGGCGGGAGGCCCCTGCGTGTGCAATCCCGAGCCGCTGGCAGATTTCTTCGACTTCTTTGCGATAGGCGAGGGCGAGGAAATGAACCTAGAATTCATGCGGCTTATGGAGCAGTGCAAGAAAGAGGGTGCGACACGTCGGGAGTTCCTGCGCAGGGCGGCGCAGATTGAGGGTATCTATGTGCCCTCGCTGTACGACGTGGATTACAACGAGGACGGTACGGTAAAGTCAATCACGCCTGAGGACGGTGCGCCGGCAAAAATCAGAAAGCGCATTATAAAGGACTTTGACAAGGTTTATGCACCCGAGAATTTTGTCGTGCCGTTCACTCAGATAGTCCACGACCGCGCGGTAGTCGAGGTGCTGCGGGGCTGTATCCGAGGCTGCCGCTTCTGTCAGGCGGGATTTATCTACCGCCCCTACCGTGAAAAAAGCAAGGACACCATTCTGCGGAACACAAAAGCGCTGTGCGAAAATACAGGCTACGACGAGGTGTCGCTGTCCTCGCTGTCCACGGGGGATTACAAGGATATCGTGGGTCTGCTTTCCGAGCTTACCGACTACACCACCGCCGAAAAGATAAACCTTTCGCTGCCCTCGCTGCGCATTGACCGCTTCAGCGATGAGGTACTCAAAAAAATCACCGATGTGCGCAAATCGGGGCTTACCTTTGCGCCCGAGGGCGGAACGCAGCGTATCCGCGACGTCATAAACAAGAACGTCACCGAAAAGAACGTCATGGACAGCGTGCGCATAGCATTCGAGGGCGGCTATACCAATATCAAGCTGTACTTCATGATGGGACTTCCCACCGAAACAATGGAGGACGTCGAGGGCGTGTACAATATGGCGAAGGCTGTCATTGAGGAATTTTACGCAACGCCCAACCATGCCAAGGGTCGTCCCGGCGTTGCGGTGTCGCTGTCCACGTTTATCCCGAAGCCGTTCACGCCGTTTGAATTTGAGCCGCAGCTTGACGAATCCGGAGTAAAGGAACGTCAGGCGCATCTTAAAGCTATCAACAACGACCGCAAAATAGTCATCAGCTGGTCCAAATACGACCTGTCGCTTATCGAGGCGGTACTTGCCAGAGGCGACCGCAGGCTTTGCAAAGCGATTTACCTCGCATGGAAAAAGGGGTGCAGGCTGGACAGCTGGGACGAATACTTCAAGTTTGACAAATGGATAGAGGCTATCACGGAATGCGGACTTGACCCGACATTCTATGCGAACCGCCGCCGCAGCTATGACGAGGTGGCGCCGTGGAGCCACATAGATATGCTTGTGAGCCGAGAATTTCTGATAGAAGAAAACAAGCGGGCGCACGCGGGAGCAACCACCCCAAACTGCCGGGAAAAATGCTCCGACTGCGGCGTGGCTAAATGCGTGGGAGGTGATATCTGCCGTGCCATCCGTTAATACCAGAGCGTTCTTTTCAAAAACAGGCAGGGCGAAATATATCTCGCACCTCGACCTCAGCGGCGTGATAATCCGTGCCATGAAGCGCACAAAGCTCCCTATATGGCAGACCGAGGGCTTCAATCCCCGTACATACGTCACCTTCATGCTGCCGCTTTCTCTCGGTCAGGAGGGAACGCACGAGGCTATGGACTTCCGTCTGACCGAGGACGTTGCGTATGATGAAGTCCGTGACCGTCTGAACGCTGCGCTCCCCCCCGATATACGGGTGACAGAGATAACCGTGCCTAAGGATAAGAACACCGACATCACCGCCGCACGATATCACATAAATTCCTCGGCAGACCCCGAAAAGCTGCGGCTGCTCTGCGAAAAGGAACATATAAATGTCGAAAAGCGCACAAAAAAAGGCAGCACGACCGTTGACCTGAAGCCGCTCATGACGGATATACAGCTGTGCGGCGGCAGCCTTGACGTAACGCTCCCCGCCGGAAACACGTTCAACATCAATCCCTCGCTGCTGTTCGAGGCTTACTCCGCAGAATACGGCGAGCCTGTGAAACGGCTGAGGATAGTGCGGACGCATATTTACAGCAATGACCGTGAATTTGAATAATCTCACTTGATTTTTCCCGCGCATTGGTGTATAATAATAAATGTTACAGCCCGAATGGAGGTAATTATATGTCAGATCGTCAGAAGCTGCCGCCTTATATAGTTGCGCTTAATATAATCATGATCGTTATTCTGCTGGCAATTTGCGGACTTATTTTTGCGCTGACGCTGTCCTCGAAGGATCTCGGCTGGAGTTTGCCGACAGCGGACGGCGACAGTGAAGCCATATCCCTGTCGGCATCGGACGAAGCGGCGCAGACCACCGCAGAGGTGACAGTTCAGACCGACACCGCGGAATGACCGTGAAAGGAGTGCTCACATGACAGTAGAATGCGCAGTTATCGCCGGAATCTTCGTGTTAATGTCGCTTATATTCTGGCGCAGACGGCACATACAGTGGCTATGGGCTACCATTCCGCTGGCGCTGGTACCGCTGGCTTATTTCGTGACCTATGCCGCAGTAGGGAGAATGATGAAAATATCCATAGACGATATCGCCGGTATTGTGGTACTTATCGCCGCCGTTGCCGTTTCCTGTGTGTGGCTGGGATTGGTTTCAAACGGCTTCAAAAGCAAAAAAACACGGGTAACCTACATCGGTATCACCAACGCATTCAATGTCGCTCTGGCGGTGATACTCAGCGTGGATATTCTTAACAAATAATAAAATGGGAGGTGTTTGCCTCCCATTAGACCGTCGAAAAAGCCCCGCCGCAGCGGAATAAAAGTTTTCGATCCAGCCTTTTTCAAAAGGCTGGCGGGGGCGGGGCAGAGCCCCGCACTCGGCGCAAAGCGCCGCTTAACGCCAACAAAGCGCTAAAGGGGTTTGGGGGAAAACAAGAGTTTTCCCCCAATTCGCAGACCATAGTCTGCGAATAAAGACGTTATCCACAGACTAATGGGAGGTGTTTGCCTCCCATTTTTCATGCATTATCAAAGCGCCTTTTTTTATTCTATCAGACCCACTTCCTCGGTGTACGGGGTTATATCGCTGAAATATACCGCCAGCTTATCCGCCGAGGATTTGAGAGAAAGTATCTCTCCCGTGGACTTGCTGACGGTCACGGTACATACGGAATCCCCGTACCTGCTGTGTGCGGTAAGCACTCCGTCCTTCTCGGTAAAATCATCGGCGGAAAGCTCCTCAAGACCGTCTATGCCTCCGGCAATGATGAGCGGAAGCGGCGTGTACTCTCCGCCCTCTGCATCAACGGTTATTTTCCCAAGCTCTGCCGAAAGCTTACCGTCCTCTATCGTCATCACCACTCCCGCAAGCTCCTCCGGCGCCGTGAACGCAAACTCCCAGCTGCCCGTCTGAATGCGGCTTATTTCCGCCTGAGCCGTAAGCTTGCCGAACGTGACCTCCGCAGACGACGAAAAGCCGCCGCTCATGTCCGGCAGCTTCTCGGATACGAACGGTATCTGACCGCCGCAGCCGCACAGCAGCATTCCTCCGCATATTGCTCCCGCACAAATTATTCTTCGCATAAAACTCCCCCTGTAAAATCGTAAGGAGCGTTATCCGCAGGAATATACCTCCGGCAGAGCCGCAATGATATCCGTTGGCAGAATGCTCTCGGTCGGCATTTTTCCGCTTAGGATATCAGCCGCTTTCCAGTGGCAGTAAGCGCCGGCGCACGCCGCCCTGAACGGCTCGATTCCCTGCGCCGCAAATGCGCCGATGATACCCGTCAGCACATCGCCGCTGCCGCCCTTCGATAATCCGCTGCATGCATGGGCGTTCACACACACTCTGCCGTCAGGAGAGGCTATAACGGTGTCAGCCCCCTTCAGCAGCAGTATTGCGCCGTATTCCCGTGCGAATTTTCTTGCGGTATCCGGTCTGCCGGACTGTATCTGACCTACGCTCAGCCCGGTTATTCTGCTGAATTCCAGCGGGTGCGGCGTTAGTATCGTATCGCCTGTCCGCTCCTTTAATACATCTATATTCCCTGCGAGGGAATTTATTCCGTCAGCGTCGATAATTACAGGACACGCCGCATTCCTTATGACGAATTCTGTCAGCAGACGTGTATCCTCGCTGTTCCCGAGTCCGCAGCCGACAATTACCGCCGATGCCGCTTCAAGCTTTGGGAGAACAATATTTTGCAGCATTTCCGGCGAGGTTTTCACAAATCCCTCGGAATTTTCGGGCAGAGGGACATACACCGCCTCGTGAAGCCCTGCGGCGATAATTTTCACAGCCGATTTCGGGCTTGCGGCGAAATACAGCCCAACGCCGCTGCGAAGAGCTGCGCATGCGCACATGTATGCTGCTCCGCTAAAGCACAGGCTGCCGGCAAAGCCCACCAGCCGCCCGAAGCTTCCCTTATGGGTATTGCGCCCGTGCGCCGGGAACGGTCTGCGCAGACTGTCGTCCGTCAGGAATGCCGAGCTGTTATCCTTGTAGCACTCATCTCCGATACCGATGTCATGCAGGCTTACCTCTCCGAGAATATCGGAAGCCGGGGCGTTCAGCAAACCTGCCTTCATCGCAGCGATTACCAGCGTGTGCGACGGACGGAAGCAGCGCTCGTCAATCTCTCCGGTGTCCGAATTAACGCCGCTGGGCACGTCAACGGCTATGCGGTATTTGCAGTGACCTGCGGCTGAGATAAGCTTCGCCGCCGTTTCGGGAAGCTCCCCGTGAAAGCCTGTGCCGTATATGCAGTCCACGGCGCAGTCTGCGGCGGAAAGCGCCTCCTGCGCATTATCGGCGCAATATACCGGGATATCCCCCAAGCGCACATAGTTGGCACGGGCGCATTCGGTCTTAGGTTCGCCGCCAGAAAGCACAACAGACACCTCCCTGCCCCGCTCTCTCA
The DNA here is from genome assembly GCA_964425035.1 of uncultured Ruminococcus sp. Lineage (GTDB taxonomy): Bacteria > Bacillota > Clostridia > Oscillospirales > Ruminococcaceae > CAG-115. The sequence continues at coordinate 574 of CAYRLM010000110.1, read as the reverse complement.
GCAGCCGTGCCGTTACAAGCCCGTCGCCGCCGTTATTCCCCGTGCCGCAGAGTATCACCGTGCGCACCTCCGCCGGGAGCAGCTTCAGCAGAAATTCGGCGCAGCGGCTGCCGGCGTTCTCCATCATCTGCAAATAGCTCGTTCCGCCCTCGTCGCACCGACGCTCGGCGGTTTTCATCTGCGAGTTTGTCACAACGTACTGCATTTTGTCCTCCGTGTAAAAAATTCAATCATGTCCCGTGCGAGTAACGACATTGTCCGTATGGTACAAAGACTTTTATCGCTCCGCACTTAATTATAACACAAAAAAGCTGCATGGTCAATACAGCCGATACAAAGCAAAAGCCCCGCAGACATGCAGGGCTTTCAGACCGTCGAAAAAGCCCCGTCGGGGAGCTTTTAGCCGAAACTTGGTTGTGCGGCATCCATGCCGCACTTGGGGTTTCGGCTTCGCAACATCGTGTTGCCCGCCGAACATCCGCACTGCATGCGTTAGGCATAAGGCGTAAGCCGTTGCTTGTACACTTGTGCGGATAGCAGTGTTTTTTGCCTCGGCAAAGCTGAGGCAAAAAAC
>CAYRLM010000109.1:0-7835 GCA_964425035.1 uncultured Ruminococcus sp. | reverse complement strand
ACTTTTCTCACACAAATTCACAAATTTCGGCAAGATGCCTAAAAAGCATTTGAACTCTAACCATATTGTGAAATGCATACACATTCATAAACTAACCCGCATTGACAAACTGGATAAAACATGATATAATAAACGCATAGCGTTTATTATAGATTAAAAGTCCTTGCACATTCGCAAAACCGTTGGGTTTTGCTGCGTGCAGTTCGGACAATTATATCATGCCCTACGGTCATGATATAATAAATATAATGCTTATATATTAAAAGTCCTTTCACATTAGTTTAACCACTTTAATTCAGATAAAGGAGATTGTTTTGAAACTCGAATTTGAACATCTGAAAGAAAAAGACCTTGAAGAAACCTACAATTTATGCATGAAATCTTTCGGAGAAAATTTTTCGTTCGAGGAAATTATGCAGACTTATCAACTGTGCAAAAATGACCCGCACTACCATTTTATTGTAGGCAAGGCAGACGGAAAAATCGTTGCTTTTACTTCAATGATTATATTTCACAATCTCTTTGACGGATTAAGCCCTGTTGCGACATTATGGTATGTGTGCGTTGATAAGGAATACAGACGTAAGGGAATAGCCAAAAGCATGTTCAAAGAAATAGAACTGATTGCGAATGAAAATCATTGTGAGATCATTTACTTTACATGCCTTCAGGACAATTTCGATGCTCAGAAGTTCTACAGGTCGGCAGGATATACTGATACGAAAGAAAAGGCATTTGTCAAATACCTTTACGAGGAATGGAACAAATGAATTGGGACTTCGTTATATTAGTTCCGATGATGTGCGTTGAAGAAAACAGAACAGTTATTGAACGCCTCTCACAAGATGACGATGTATTTATAGAACAGATGAACAACATTCTGAAATACGAAGTTATTGATGATATCTATAAGAATATTAGCCGCCATTTCATCGGAACACATATGCTTAAATTTTTCAAGAATTGGCCGGAATATCATGCCGTGGAATTGCCGCAGATAATCGGAAATGTTTATCTTTCCATCGAAAAAAGCACCGGGATATGCATTTGCGAAATAGTTGCTAACCTTGACACAGACGAGTATCTCACGTATTATCTGGACGCCATTCCCAAAAATGATATTTTTATCGATGACGCTTCCGATAAAGCTGTCAAGCTGTGCGATTTCGTAAAGGGGCTTGGATTTATGCAAGTCGGCACGCCGAAAAGCTGTGTTTATCTGGCGGAAACTCCGCCAAAGAAGATACTTACATACATTCTTGCGTCTGAATTCTTTATTGAGGACGACGACGCTTTTATTGACTCCGAATTGCTTGAAAACAAACTCAAATGTGACTTGTCCCAATATGATTTTCTGAAATGCTATGCCACTGCGAATAATGTCGTAAATATAATGCGAATTTTCCATGACAATTACGCGGACAGGTTGTATTTCGAGGGAATGTCTATTTTTCTGGTGGAGCTTATTCTGTTTCAGATAGCAGCCATTACAAGAACAAACAACAGAGTTGTTGAACTTTTATCCAAAGGCGATATCCCCTCTTTGGAAACTATCAAGGACATCAATTTGCAATATGCCCGTACTATCACGCTGTGGAACATCAATATTTTTCGCTCAACAACCGCACAGTTAGCCGCTAATCAGATGTATCAGGCATTTGATGTTCCTGCTCTTATTGAACAATATGAACGCAATCAAAAAATGATGGAGCATATTATTTCAATAAAATCTCAGATTGAACAATCCAAACACACAGACCAACAAAACGACGAAAATAACATTCTCGGAGTACTTGCCGCATTTACAGTGCTGTCGGCTATATGTGACGGATTTAGCGATATTGATTTCTTTATAAGCTTTGAAGAAACTCTCAAACAAATTCAGGCGCTTAGTGTTATTGATATTATTTCAATATTTCTGAAACTGTTCATTTTTGTTTACATCATGGTTCTTAGCCTCCCGTCTTTGGTAATTATTTATAAGAACGGTCACAAAAAAAGGCATGAAAAGAAACGCCGGAATAATCAAAAATAAGTAAATACCTGCACAAAGCCATTATTATGCGGCTTTGTGCAGGTATTTTCAGCATATTACAAGCCTTATGCCTTTTCAATGTCGCTCTCCGAGCAGAAGAACACTGCGGTCGTCGAACCGAACGTTTCCTCCTCGTCATCGCCGTCGTCGGTGTCTATCACATATGTGACGGCTCCCCCGGCGCAGCTTATGTCGGTTACGGTGCCGATCACTCCCGTCTTTTTTATTCTTACGGTATCGTCAAGCTTGAACATATTCACACCTCCAATGGGTCGGGATTTGTGCACTCTATCTGTGCGGCATTCTCCTCCGGAGCAGCCCAGCGCACGGCATTTGCGATAATTCGCAGTACATTCGGGTCATGGAAGGTCGGGTATTCCTCGTGACCGGGCTGGAAATAGAATATTTTCCCTGCGCCCCTGCGGTATGTGACGCCGCTGCGGAACACCTCTCCTCCGGCAAACCACCCCATGAACACAACCTCGTCGGGGTTCGGGATATCGAACGGCTCGCCGTACATTTCCTCGCTTTCCAGCTCGAAATGCTCGGGAACTCCCTGTGCAATCGGGTGCGAGGGGATAACCGTCCACAGACGTTCACGGTCGCCGTGCCGCCATTTCAGGTTACAGGAGGTGCCGCACAGCCGCCTGAACACCTTGCTGTGGTGCGCAGAATGAAGCCCAATGAAGCCCATGCCGGAATTTACCCTCTGACATACCCGAAGAACGCTCTCCTCAGTCACCTCGTCATGAGCCATGTGTCCCCACCAGATAAGCACGTCGGTATTTTTCAGCGCTTCCCCGCTCAGCCCCTGCTCCGGGTCATCAAGACAGGCAAGCTTTACGCTTATATCGGGACAAGCCGACAGGTATTCTCCTATCGCTCCGTGTATTCCCGCAGGATACAGCCCGGCAACCTGCGGCTGGAGCTTCTCGTGGCGGTATTCGTTCCATATAAGTACTCTTATCATAGGCTCTCCTTTATCCATCTTGTTATGTTTTCCGCAGACCTGCGCATGTATTCATACTGGTCGGCAGCGCCGAAATGCTCCGCCGAAAAATCGCCGGAATAGCCGTCTGACAGCAGCCGCTTCACCAGCGCCTCTGCCCCGACATAACCGCCGCCGCATTCGCAGGGGTACATCAGTCTGCCGGATATATCCGCCTTTTCATTTCCGGGAACTCCTCTTGCCACGTCCCTGCTCCTGTCCTTGACATGAACATGTGAAACATACTTTCCAAGCCGACTGTATGCCTGCGCAGCGTCCTGCGAAACATAGGCGAAGTTACCGGTGTCGAATGTCCAGCGCAGCCCCTCAGAGCCGCTCAGCAGCCGCTCCAACCCATTTATGTCACAGCAGGGGGAATTGATGTCGTCAAAATCCTCCACTGTCACGGTAATGCCGTACCGCTCCGCAAGACCGCACATCACGGAAAGCTGCTCGCAGGTGCGCCCGAAAAAGTCCTCCCTGTCGTCCTCCGGGCGGAAAAAACCCGGTATCGCAAGTACCTTGTCCGCACCGAAATACGAGGCGGCTTCCAGATGTCGCTTCATCTTTTCCAGCGAGATATCGGCGTTATCATGCGCAAAGTCATAGTGTCCGTACACCGAAGCCGCCTTGACGCCGCAGCTGTCGAACAGCCCGTGCAGGCTGCGGTCGTCCAGCCGCCAAAGGTCGCATTCCAGACCGGAGTACCCCATGTTCCGCACCTGCGTCAGCATTTCCTCCGGCGACAGCCCTCTCTGAGAGCAAGCCTCGTATACATGCTCAAGGAATATATTCAACCCGTTCATGTGATTTCCTCCGTTGAAAATATTTTTGTGACCGATATATATTTTATACCCACAGGACGGATTTGTCAATATTTTATGACAGCGCCGCATAATTATTGCCGTATGTCTGCACGGTCGGTTTGGCAAAAACATTCACCTGATGTCCCTTCGCTCGCTTTCCATGTCAATCGGTTGCCCTGCGGACAGCTCGGGAACAAGCAAATACCGATGTGCGACCTTGCCCTATGTATAAGTGAATAATCGACGTCCGCACATTGACATGCGTTTAGGGTAAGAGAAAACTCACATTTTAGCCAATAACAGAGAAAAATATATATTTATAATAGTATATAGATTTTCCTGATAATAAAGCGGTATCATCTTATAGATGTTATGTAACGGAATTTTCACAAAAATATCGAATGATTTCAATAAAATTCCAATTTAGGTATTGATTTTTTCGGAATTATGTTGTATAATGAGTGTAACTTAAAGAACAAAATGATAGGAGGAATTAATCATGTTCAAAAATCAAGCAGATGGTCGCAAAAATCTTGTTGGGCTGAAAATGCGGGAAGTTCGCAAATCTCGTGGTATTTCCCAGCGGCAGGTCGCATGTGATCTGAACGATTTGGGTCTTATCATTGACAAGAACGCTATTCAGCGTATGGAGTCGGGTCAGCGCTTTATCACTGATATCGAGCTCGTCACGATCTCGAAATATCTTGATGTTCCGCTTAACGACCTGATGGGTTCCTTCAGCAAGTAAACAGAACCCCCGGTAACTTGGTTGCCGGGGGCTGTTTTTAACTTTATCGACAAATCGATGTCTGAGCGCTCTAAACCTAATGATTTAACAAAAAAATCCAATTATTCTCTTGCAAAAGGGTGAACATTATGATATAATAAACTCAGAACGTTTATTATAGATTAAAGTCCTCGTACATGCGCAAGCAAAGCTTGTTCGTGCATAAATGTATATAGAAAAATCATATGAGGCTTTTGTGTGTAAAAGAAAGGTGATATTCAATGAACAGCAGCGTTTTCGCAGATACGAACAGAAAATACGCTCCGACATATCTTGAACCTCGTCAAAATCGGCGAAATATGCCGTTTTTGTGCAGAAAAAGGAGCGGTGAAGCATGAGTGACAAAAGCTGCGACATTCTCGCCGAGTATCTGAGAAGCATTATGCATGACGAAAAAATCGTCGCCCCGGATATTGACTCTCTGGAAGAGCCTTTCCGTGAGCTTGGAAAGGAGCTGAAAAATCTTCAGACCTCCGTTGAGGAAATGCTGGAGTATTCCTCGGAGCTTGCAAGGGGAAATCTGTCCGCAAGAAAGCCGTCAAAGGACAATAAGCTGTGTGCCAATCTGATAGACATGAATAACTCGTTTGACCGTATCACATGGCAGGCAAAGCAGGTCGCTGCCGGCGATCTTTCGCAGACGATTCCCAAACAGAGTGAATTTTCGGAGGCATTCAACTCCGTGACCCGTCAGCTCCGCGACAGAGAAACAAGACTTCTGCGCGAATCGGAAGAATTGAGAAGGCACTCGGAGGAGATTTCCATATACAACGAGCTTCTTGTCAAAATGACCGCCAATCGTGCGGAATTGATACTTGTGGTTGATTCACTGACAAGGGAGATTGTATATTGCAACAAATGCGCCGATCAGTTAGCCGAGGTCGCTTTTTCCGTATGCAGCAAATGTAACAATGGGGTGCTCGTGGAAGAGATACTTTCATGGGACAGCAACAAGGAAGAAATATGGGAAATGCACCCCGAACACCATAAGTATTATCGGGTAAATTCTTACCCGGTAGACTGGCAGGGCAGAAATTCATATGTCCATATCATTACCGATATTTCCGAATCGATGCGTGAAAAGAAATATCTGTCCGACAAGGCGTATATCGACCCCGTAACATCTGTCAACAACAGATTTTTCTTTGAAGAATACATGGACATGGTTATCAGCGAGCAAAAGGTTGTCACGCTGGGCTATCTCGATCTTGACGGCTTGAAATATGTCAACGACAATTTCGGGCATACGGAGGGTGACGCATATATTAAATCGTTCGCTGCGCTCATAAGAAAGAATTTCCGTCGCGGCGATGTTTTTGCAAGAATAGGCGGCGATGAATTCTGTGTTGTGCTTGAGGGCAGAAAGCGTGAATTTGTTCTGAAGAAGCTGGAGTCGATACGCGACATGCTGACGGAGGATCATTCAAAGGAATACCCCATGAGCTTCAGCTACGGCGTTCACGAGATAGACAGCAGCGAAGAAGGGATTTCTCTCAAAAACATCATGCACGAGGCAGACACCAGAATGTATGAATACAAGCGTGCGAACAAAAAGGCGAGGGAATGAACAATCACAACGCACAACCGATTGTTATTTGATAAGGAAAGAGAGGGGTGCGGAAGAAAGCGTAAAAAACCGTTAATAAGCGAGAAAAATGGCTTAATAAAGCCGATTGTTGGTGTAAGCAGGCGCAATGAAATAAAATGAGCGTCCGGAGCGGTTGTCAAAGGCTTCGGGCGCATTTATGGCTATTATCTGGAAATTGTAAAGGGAGCGGCGCAGGAGATAATAATCGTTTAAGGCTTTTTAAGAAAGTGTTTAAGCAGCTGTTTAATGTAGTTTAATAGGTTTATTGCGTTTCATGGAGAAAACTTTGCAAGTGTTTTTATCATTCATAGATAGGATATTTTAGCAATGACATAATTTTAAATGTCACGGACATATGTCCATGACACGAAATAAAGGTGCAGAAACATCTAGTCTGCGCCTTTTTTGTACAATTATTTATACTATTACGAATGTGTTTTCAAAACGGCATTTGACACCGCTCATTTTGGCAGATTACCCTATTACATCAGCTGTCCCAAGAACACGTCCGCGGCAGTATACAGATTCGTAGTTCTTGAGCAGCCTTATATTTTGGATTGAGTGAAATAAGACGTTCTCCCCGTATTTCTTGATAAATTCTTCACCGTCCACGTTAAAAATGCCAATTTCGCCCTCGTCAACCGTGCGACATGTTTCCACAAGAACAATATCACCGTCACAGAACTGTAGCATCATACTGTCCCCGGTCACCCGAACAGCATAGTTTGCCCGCTCTGCCATATCTGTGTGAGCAATGCGAAGCGGCTCAGTGCTGCCGTCGTTAAGATATACTCCTGTTCCGTCACTTACAGTAAAATTGCAGATGTCAATATAGTAGTCATCGGCTTCGTGTTGCTCCGGTGTAGTGCTGCAATAGATATTGGACAAAGAGAAAAAAGGTTGAGGGATATGGCGAAAAGTAATAAAACAAACGCTTGTGTTTGTTTTAGATTAAAAGTCCTTGCACATTCGCAAAACCGTTGATTTTGCTGCGTGCATATCGGACAATTATATCATGACAACAAAATCTCATCGAAAGAAAGCTCTATCCCTCATGAACAGCATAACACAAGAGATGAAGTTTCGTCAAGCCCTTATGAAATATGCAGAAAAATACGGAGTGAAACGAGCCGGTCCAAAATATAACAATGCAGGTAATATGTTTATTTCCGGCGGAAGCGCTGGGACGGCACCTCGGAATCGCTTGCGGAACACTCCAAACGACCGCACCATCACCTAAACGAACACACTCCTGATTAGCTTAAGCTCATTAGGGATATGCGGCGGAGAAACCCTATAAGCTTGGATTAATGGAGCTTTGGCACAGGCCTTGTAAGCATGGTTACACCCGCCCCGAAAGGCTTTATCGTGTTCTTAAAAGGTTGGATTTGCTTCCGCAAGCTCCGGCAAAGCCAACCTATAAGCCAAAACCTTACGAGCAAATGACTCACCCGGGTGAGCGTGTGCAGATAGATGTCCAATTTGTGACATTAAAGCGCTTGACCAACAATGAACAGAAGTTGTACCGGTACACGGCTATTAACGAATTTTCAAGGCTGCGTTTTATTTACACCATAATGATTTTGTCAATATCACTTGACACATTATTCTCAAAAAAATGAATATTTTAG
>CAYRLM010000108.1:0-7904 GCA_964425035.1 uncultured Ruminococcus sp. | reverse complement strand
AGGGCGGTCTTTGCAACTGTCACCGCAAAATCGTTGATTTCAATGCCGTAAAACTGCCCGATATTCACTTTAATCGGGTTAAATTCTCCCTCACCGCCAAGCATAATCTGCCCGTTGTTAATCGCTGCCAAGGCTTCGTTTTCCAGTCTGCGCAGGCTGATGTAGGTTTCCGTGAGGAAATTTCCCGAACCGCAGGCAGGGTCAAGGAACGTCAGGGAGGAGAGCTTTGTGCGGAACTCCTCCAGACGGTTCTGTCGTGTTTTCATGACTTTCAGCGACTTGATTTCCGCTAATTCTGCTTTTAATCCGTCCAGAAACAGAGGGTCAATGACCTTATGAATGTTCTCAATTGAGGTATAGTGCATACCGCCCGAACGACGTGTTTCGGGGTTCAATGTAGACTCAAAAACCGCACCGAAAATGGTAGGCGAAATCTCCGACCAATCAAAGCCCTCACTTGCTTTGTTCACAAGTAAATCGACAATTTCCTCTGTAAATTGTGGGATTTCGATATTCTCATCTGCAAAAAGTCCGCCGTTGACATAGGGAAAAGCCGCCAGATCAGCGGTCATATATGGGTCACGGTTTTCGGGTTTGGTGTCCAGCACCTTGAAAAGATTGATAATTTCCTCACGGACTTTCTTTGGCTGAAACTGCTTCAGATAATTGCCGAACATCTCACGCTGTCCGAAAATGCCCGCATCCTCCGCATAAAGGCAGAATACAAGCCGCACACATAGCATATTAAGGCTTTTAAGGCTTTCGGGCGAATCGGGATTCTTGTACTGTTTCAGAACAGCATTATAAAGTCTGCCCACAATTTCGCCTGCCTGCAAGGAAATTTCCATTTCCTTTTTTATATTCTCGCTGAACGTATTCACGAGAAACTGCAAGCGGTAATATTCTTTGGGCAGGTCTTTCAGCAGTATTTGCTCGGGTTCGCCGTTTGGCTTCTCCATATCGTAAACAAGAAATTCCGCAAAATTGCATGTGATAATCCAACGTGGGTGCTGTGACAGCGGCAGCTCGGTAACATACCTTTTCGCCTGCTGAAACGGAGTAAGCAGACTGCCGTCCGACTGCTTGATAGCCTTGCGCAAATCTTTGTCCAGACTTTTCTGTTCAATCATAACGTGGGTGGACTTGATATATCCGTCAATAAAGCTGGCATGGTCAAGATGCACCACGTCCTCAAAAGTGATAAATTCAGCAATGTTTTCCACGCCGTAAACGTGTTCCAGAAGGTCAATCCAGAATTTCTGGCTTTCCCCTTTTTCATATCCTTTGTCTTTCCAACGTTCGGCGAATTTCTTTGCTGCCGCTTTCTGCTGTGCGTCGTTCATGGTATGTTCCTCCGTGAGAAAATTTGTACGGTTCCATAATAATTATAGCACGAAAGTTGAGAAAATGCAATGATTTTCAGTGTCCGTAAATCCCGATGAAAATCTCAGGATAGCCCGTCAGCCCCATTGCAGCAAAATTAATAGAGAGAACCTCTAAAGCTGTTCCGGGGCAACAGCCGATAATTGCGCGGTGTTGACTAAGTCCTTTTTGGCGTGCATTTCGTATAAATCGTAAAGAAAATTCCGTTACCGTGTATTGAAAAACATTTGCGTTTGCGCAGAATATATCGGCATTTTCCGGGGAAAATACACTCAAAAACCAAAGGAGAATACCATGAACATTAAAGGAACACGCACAGAAGCCAATCTGATGTCGGCGTTTGCCGGGGAAACACAGGCTCGCAGCAAGTACGACTATTTCGCCCGGACAGCCGAGAACGAAGGCTTTCAGCAGCTTGCAGCGATTTTCAGGGAAACCGCCGAAAACGAAAAGGCACATGCCCTGATCTGGTTCAAAGAGCTGGGCGGACTGTCGAACACGGCGCAGAACCTTGAAAACGCACGCTCCGGCGAGCATTTCGAGTGGGCGGAAATGTACGAAGATCTCAATCACTTTTTCTATACCTTTTTTTCTTTGGGTCTCACATCTATTGTAGCGCTACATCAAAAATCAACCACTGTATAAAAATGTAGTTTGCCAATAACATTGTACACGAAAAGCAGAAAGAAATTCGAGAGGAGAAAGGAAGTAGAGAGGGCGCATAGGGCAGTTATTAGAGCGGGAAAGATGAACTTTTAACTGCTTGTTAAGGTCATCACAGGAATAAAAGTTATGGCAGGAATAAAATTTGTTGTGATCTTCACGATGACTGCGTTCAACCTTACCGTTGTGTCTTGGAGTGTAAGGGCGAATCAGTTTGTGACGAATGCCGAGCTTTTCGGCGGTAGTCTGAAACAACGTTGGCTTATCCTTTAAGCCCTGAATAAACCTAGTCGTAAACTCTGGACCGTTATCGGTCTGAACACATTCAATGGTAATGCAATGCCACTTAAACCGTTTGACAGCACGTTCCGGAAAATCCGCAGAGGAACATGTACTGTGTTCCTCATAGCCGTAAACAAAGCGCAGGCGAGTAAACTAGTCAATTGCGGTGTATTGACAGAGTTTCTGTTTCTTGTTGGCAAGCCAACCTTTTGAGAACATGATAAAGTCTTTCGTGGCGACATGTGTAACCACGCTTAAAAAGCCTGTGCCAAAGCTCCATTAATCCGAGCTTAGGGTTTCTCCACCGCATATCCCTGATGAGCTTAAGCGCATCAGGGGTGTGTTCGTTTGGGTGATGGTGCGGTCGTTTGGAGTGTTCCGCAAGCGATTCCGGGGTGACGTCCCAACGCTTCTGCCAGAAATAGATGTATCACCTCATTTGTTGTATTTCCGGGCGGCTCGTTTCACTTCGTATTTTTCTGCATATTTCATAAGGGATTGTCGAGGAAAACGGAGTGGAAGCAAACCGGCAGGAGTGGAAAGCTCCTGCCGCTGTTTTATTATAGATTACAATGTCCTTGTGCATACGGAAAACTTCGTTTTCCTCCGCACATATCGGACAATTATACCATGCCCTTGCGGTCATGGTATAATCCCATAATTAATCTTCATCAGCAGGATTCTCGTTACCGATTCGTCTATTCGTTCCTCGGTGATTTCCCCGGATCGCACCGCTTCCAGCACGGCGGGGATTTCTGTCCGGTAATCGTCCGAGCACAGCAGGTCGTTTCCGGCTTGCACCGCCATCACAGCCGCCTGTCCCACGCCTGCGAAATCCGTAATTGCGCCCATTGCGAGGTCGTCCGTGACTATTACCCCATCAAAGCCAAGCTCGTTTCTGAGAAGCTCGTGCACCGCTGCGGAAAGCGAAGCGGGCGTGCTGTCGTCAAGGCAGCTCACTATGTTGTGCGACACCATCACAACCGGCGCTCCGGCGGAAATCCCCGCTTCAAACGGCAGCAGGTCAAACTCACGGAACACGGAAATATCACGCTCGTCAACCGCAATCCCGGTGTGAGTGTCGGAATTGTCGCCGTAGCCGGGGAAGTGCTTCAGAACGCTGACAACGCCGTTGTCGTTATAGCCGCAAACGGCTGCTCTGACGCATTCCGAAACATCGTCAGCATTTGTGGAAAACGCACGGTCATAGATAAAATCCTGTTCTGTTCGGGGCAGGTCGCAGACCGGGGCGAAATTCATGTTAAGTCCCAGCGAGCGGAGAAGCTCCGATTTGTCGGCGGCGTCCCGATTCACGGCTTCACTGCCGCCGCTGCCGAATACTTCCGCCTGCGAGGGAAAACGGCTGTCCCGGAACTGAGGATATTTTGAAATTCTCACAACCGTGCCGCCCTCCTCGTCCGCTCCGAAAAGCATGGGCAGCCCTGCGGAATTGCAGTCTGCGATTTCGGCGCGGATTTCATCGGGAGAGCTGTTTTCAAAATCCTGCGCAAACATTATATAGCCGCCGAGATGGTATTGCGCCGCATCAACGGCTGCGGAAGCACCCGGATAGCGCACTATGAAAAGCTGCCCGACCTTTTCCTCAATCGTCATGGCGGAAAGAAGCTCTGCGGCACGGCTTTCGGCTTCGGTGAGCGGCGCAGACTCGGCAGCTTCTTCTGTGGTGCTTTTATCGGGTTCTTCCGAAGCTGCCGCAGGGATTTCCGTCACGGCGGAGGTTTCGGCAGCGGCGGGAATCACGGTACGGCTTACGGACGTTGATTGGGACGAGCAGGCTGTCATGAGCAGGCACAATGCGGCGGCTGAAATCAGTTTTTTCATGATCGATCAGTTTACGCAATACCTTGCCTTGCCCGACTGCTTCGCATTGTACAATGCGTCGTCGCTTCGCTTTATCAGCTTCTCGATACTCTGCACGTCGCATTTTTCCAGCAGCGCATGAGCAACCCCGGCGCTGGCGCTGAGAGCATGAAACTCTTCCTTCGGCGAAAATCTGTCAAGCAGCGTATCGAGCATATGCTGAGTGCGATTTTCCACCTGAGCCGAATCATGCTCACCGACAAGGGCGACAAGAAATTCGTCGCCGCCGAGCCGGGCTATAAATCCGTCCGGGAAGCACTCCTCCAGCACACGGGAGGTAATTTCAAGCGCTTCGTCCCCGGCAGCGTGTCCGTAGCTGTCGTTCACGGCCTTGAATCTGTCCAGATCTATCATAATCAGCGACAATTTAATGTCATTGCCCAGTTCCGTAAGATAATTGAACAGGCTTCGCCGATTGTTAAGACCAGTGAGAAAATCCGTATTTGCACTCTTCAGATTTTGCTGCTCGAAATTGTGCTGTATCGTAATATCCCTGATAAACTCAATGCTGCCTATATACTCGCCGAAAATATCGGCAATTGGCTCCTCCCGAAAACGCAGTATCCTTTCCTGACCGCCCAGAGATATGCTGTATTCGTTCTCTTCCTGCGTGGAGCATATTTCCTTTTTGGGCAGGCTGCTGTTCCATTCCTCAAAGCGCTGACCTGCTTTATGCTCGATACCGGGGAAATAATTTTCCAGAAATCTGTTTGTCGAAACTATTATGCCGTCGCTGTCAACAATCGCAACCCCGAACGGAATGCTGTCAATCATGATTCTCATCTCGTTGCTGATGTTTTGCAGGTCGGTGACGTCATGAGCGATTCCGCAGGTGCCGAAAATTGCGCCGTCGACATCTATCAGCGGAGATTTGTAGGTGGTGAACTGGCGCATTCCGCGTTTGGTCTTTACTTTTTCGTCAAACTGCTTCGTTTTTCGTGCGTTCATGACGATTTCCTCGGATTCGAGGCATACATACTCTCCCTGCTCGTATTCCTCTTTCGGAATGTCCCATATGTAGTAATGCCCTTTCTTGTAAATCTGCTGCTTGGTTTTTTCAACCGCCTTGCAGAAGCCGTCGTTCACCATAAGGTGCGCACCCTTGGTGTCCTTGAACCACACCAGGTCGGGAATGCTGTCAATAGCGGTGTCAAAGCAGATTTGCAGTCTGCGTGCGTCGCTTCTGTCTTTCATTATTTTCACGAGATTTGAAAAGTATACGTTCAGCAAACGCCGGTCGTGCAGCTGCTTTTCGGGCATTATCCACAGGTCGTCCGCTTTGGAAAGCGTTTCGCTGTCAAGCTCTGCCGCAGCGCAGGCGGAGCTGATGAATACAACCCGTTCGTCCGCCGTTTTGTTGTATTTGCGAAGATATTCGGCATTGCCGTCGATAATCACCGCACAGTCCGGCTCCGTGCCGAACGGCTCGCCGAACACGGTCGGTTCAAAACGGTATTCGCTGTCCTCGACAGGCTCGGCGCCGCGAAGAGAGTCCGCAATCGTTTCCGCCTGCGGCCTGCTGTCGCTGAGAATATAGAATTTCAACGTACTGAAATACATAAAGCACCTGACTTTCCGCATATTCCGTATAATATTAAGTATATATCATTATACATTATTTCCGTTAATTTGTCTAGTAGTTACACTAAATTTCAGCAATTATTTCCGTAAAAGTTAGTAATGATATATTAATCAACGAAGCCTTATTTCACAAAATTTGTGATAATTGAGAAAGAAAACCTGACGGAAATCGCCAAAAACCTCCGCAGGGCGCTCGGCAGAATTATTAGGGGAAAAATTTCCTCGGAAAATTTGCAAAAAACATTTGACAAACGGAGAAAAATATGCGACAATATAGATAACGGAAATGTACGAAACGTATGTCGCCGGACAGAAGAAAAAGCCGCAGCTAAATCTGCGGAGGTATGGCAATGGAGTAAGCATATGACATTCTTGAAAAGAGCGGCGGCAGCGGCGATGGCGGCGGTCGTGCTGGCAGCATCGGGAGTATCGGCGTTTGCCGAGGAGGGCGGCGCTTCTCTGATAACCGATTTGACAAATCGGGGAACGGAAACCGCAGTGACGGACGCAGGGACAACCGCAGCGGATACGGGCGGCGGCGAAACCGCCGTGATTGACACGGAAAATACCGAAACGGCAATCGTAGACCCCGACGAGGGCGACAGCAAGAACAGCAGCGGCAGCGGTCTTGACGTGGCGGACGAGCAGTATGCCGAGATTGATCTCAGCGGTTACACCCGGTGGGACGGAAAGACCAAGATGGCTTCCGGCACGAATTACTACATAGAAGGCAAGGTAGCGCCCAAGGGGAATTACACCGTACCCAAGGGCAGCAGCCTTGTGATAAGGTCGGGCGCTCAGCTTGTAATCTACAAGGGCAGAACGCTGAATATCAGAGGAATTGTCACCATAGAGCCGCAGGGCGAGCTGCTGAGCTCCGGCACGGTCAGCGTCTACGACAAGGGCGGTCTTGAGAATTACGGCTCGTTAAAGGGCAGCGTAAGCTCCGTGTACCGCATTGCGGGCGAGCTTATCAACCGCAGCGTCGGAAAGCTGGCGCTGTCGGGTACGGCGAACATCTACAAGACGGGTATTCTGCTGAATTACGGCGAAACCACATTTACCACCAGCGCCAAGGTCAAGGTCACGGGCGATTTCCAGACTCCCGAAACGGGCAGACTGGTGTGCAGCGGCTATTTTGCGGTGACAATCAACGGACGCACAACGCAGGCGGGCTATTTCTCGCTGACGGGCGAGGTGGTGAACAGCGGCGTGTTCGTATTTGAACGCACCGTGAGATACTATAAGTCCAAGGCGGCAAGATTTGCGGTATCGAAGAGCAGCCGCCTGATAGACTACCGCCACAGGGACGCTTCCGACACGATATCCGACGGCAGTGACAGCGAAAGCGACGGCAATATTGATGACAGCGACAGCGAGGACGCAACCGATATCGGAATAAAGGGCATAGACGTATCCTATGCGCAGGGCGCAATAGACTGGGAAAAGGTCAAGGAGTCCGGGGTGGAGTTCGCAATGCTGCGTTCCTCGAGAGGCGCTTTGAGCGATACCCGCCCGGCTGCGGAGGACACCACATTCCAATACAACGTGACCGAAGCGACGAGAGTGGGGCTGAATGTGGGCGTGTATCACTATCTTTATGCGCAGACCGTTTCGGAGGCAAAGAAAGAGGCGAAGTTCTTCATTCAGACAATCAGCCCATATCAGATAACCTATCCGGTTGTTCTGGATATTGAGGAGCAAAGTCAGGCGAAGCTGGGCAAATCACAGGTGACGAAGATAGTCAAGGCGTTCCTTGACGAGGTTAGCGCTGCGGGATATTACGCTATGCTGTATTCAAACAAGACATGGCTGACGCAGTATCTGGATATATCGCAGCTTTCGGACTATGAGATATGGCTGGCGCAGTGGAATACCGTGCCGACCTACAAGGGCGAGTTCGGAATGTGGCAGTACAGCTGCAAGGGAATAGTTTCCGGAATAGACGGTTATGTCGATCTGAACCTTTCCTACAAGAATTACGCAAAGATAATCAAAAAGGGCGGATACAATAATTTGTAACACGTCGTGAAAGCCCCGTTGGGGCTTTCACGCCGAGCATCCGCACTGCGCGCACTCACTGTCGGCTTCGCCGCCAGTTCGCACACTTGTGC
>CAYRLM010000107.1:0-8011 GCA_964425035.1 uncultured Ruminococcus sp. | reverse complement strand
CCCAGCGTGAACGCGGGACGTACTATAACGGGATAGTGAATGACCTCGGCGAAGTCCATTGCGTCCTCGACGGTTTCGACAACCTTGGACGGAATGCAGGGCTGACCTATCTTCTCCATGGTATCCTTAAACGCCTGTCTGTCCTCAGCCTTGTGTATGGTTTCGGGGTCGGAGCCGAGAAGCTTTACGCCGTGCTCGGCAAGGAAGCCGCATTCCGCAAGTTCCATGGAAAGCGTCAGACCTGTCTGACCGCCGAGGTTGGAAAGCACGCTGTCCGGCTTCTCTATCTCGATAACTCTCTTCACAACGTCCAGCGTCAGCGGCTCTATATATATCTTGTCCGCCATGTGCTTGTCCGTCATAATCGTGGCAGGGTTGGAGTTGATGAGAACCACTTCCAACCCCTCCTGCTTCAGCGCACGGCACGCCTGTGTGCCGGCATAGTCGAACTCCGCAGCCTGACCTATGACGATAGGGCCGGAGCCTATTACCAGTACTTTCTTGATATCACTTCTTAACGGCATTGCTTATTACCCTCCATCAGCTCAATAAACTCGTCAAACAGGTATGCGGTATCCTTCGGGCCGCCGCATGCCTCCGGGTGGAACTGCACCGTGAATGCCGGCGCATTGTGATAGCGAACGCCCTCGCAGGTGCCGTCGTTGCCGTTCACATGGCTGACCTCGCCCGCTTCGGCGGGAACGCTGCCGCTTACCACCGCATATCCGTGGTTCTGGGAGGTGATAAAAGTCCTGTCAAGAGCAATATCCTTTACAGGCTGGTTGCCGCCCCGATGACCGTATTTCAGCTTCTCTGTCTTAGCGCCGTTGGCAAGGGCGAGAAGCTGATGCCCAAGACATATGCCAAAGGTGGGTATCTGCGCCGGAATAAGGTCGTGAAGCGTTTGGATAGCCTCCGTGTTGTCGGCGGGGTCGCCGGGCCCGTTCGACAGCATAATTCCGTCGGGAGCAAGCGCCTTTATTTCATTTGCCGTGGAGTTCCACGGCATGACGGTGACATTGCACCCCCGCTTCACCAGTTCCCTGCGTATATTGAACTTATAGCCGTAATCCATCAGCACTACGTTGTATTTTGCATTCTCCGCAGGGTAATATTCTTTCGCCTTGACGCTGACCCTCGGAACTACCTTTCCGACGTTATACGCCCGTATCTGTGCCAGAAGAGCCTCCCTGTCGAAATCTCCGTGGACTATTGCGCCGTTCATTACGCCGCTCTCGCGGATTATCTTTGTGAGATGCCGAGTGTCGATGTCGTAAATGCCGATTATGCCGTATTTTTTCAGGTAGCTGTCAAGATCGCCCTCACAGCGGAAGTTTGAGGGATCCTCGCAGTGCTCCCTTACGATGTAGCCGCTGACAACGCTGCCGTTTGATTCCGGGTCAACGCCGTTCACGCCGTAGTTTCCTATCAGCGGAAAGGTCTGGGTAACTATCTGACCGCAGTAGCTGGGGTCGGTGAGCGTTTCCTGATAGCCCACCATCGCCGTGGTGAATACAATCTCGCCGACAACAGAGCCGTCCGCACCGAACGCCCTGCCCTCAAATTCCGTTCCGTCGGCAAGAATAAGCGTCGCTTTCCTTTTGTTCTCAAATATCATTTTCTATATTCCTCCATGTTTGGCGGCGCACCGCCTTAGTCTGTAAATATAGCACGGGTTATTTGCTTATGCTTATCGCTCCCGTCACGCCGACTATCTCATCTCTCATGCGGATAGCTTCGCGGCGTGCCGCTCCCGCAAAGTCGCGCTCATCGCACTTCTCTTTCTGATATGCGCACATAATGCCTCTGGAGCTGTTGACTATTCCGCCCAGACCGTTCTTGTCGAATGCGCCTGCGATATCCTTTGCGCCCGCACCCTGCGCACCGTATCCCGGAATAAGGAAGAAGGTGTTCGGCAGTTTCTCGCGAAGGTATTTGAGCTGTTCGGGATATGTCGCACCGACAACTGCGCCGACGCCGGAATAGCCGTATACGCCGGGGAGATCCCTGCCCCATTCTTCGCACATATGTCCCATGGTTTCATAGATCGTCATTCCGTCTATCTTTTTGTCCTGAAGCTCGCCGGAGCTGGGATTGGAGGTCTTTACCAGAACAAAAATTCCCTTGTCATTGTCACGGCATGTGGCGAGAAGCGGCTTGATACCGTCGCTCCCAAGGTATCCGTTCACGGTCAGTGCGTCGCCGAGGAACGGCTCGTATGTCTGGCTGCCTACCTGAACCTTTCCGAGGTGTGCGGCGGCATATGCCTCCATTGTTGTGCCGATGTCGTTGCGCTTTCCGTCCGTTATCACATACATGCCCTTGCTGCGGGCGTATTCCTGCGTTTTGTACAGCGTCTTTACCCCTGCCGTGCCGTACATCTCGTAGTAAGCCGCCTGCGGCTTTACCGCCGGAACTATGTCATAGAGAGCGTCGATAAGCCCCTTGTTGAATTCCAGAAGCGCCTTTGCCGCACCCTTGAGCGTTTCGCCGTACTTCTCAAAGCACTTCTCCTTGATGTATTCGGGCACATATGCGAGCTTGGGGTCAAGCCCCGCAACCGAGGGGTTCTGCGTCTGTTCGATTTTTTCGATAAGTCTGTCAAGTGACATTGAATTATTCCTTTCTGCGTCTGTTTAATCCGTTCCGTCGGTGTATACTATTTTTCCGTCAAGTATTGTGTATTTTACCCTGCCCTTGAGGGTCATGCCCTTGAAGCAGGTGTTTTTCGATTTTGAGTGCAGCTTCTGCGGGTCTACCACCCATTCCTCGTTCGGGTCGAAGATACATATGTCGGCAATATCGCCGGGCTTCAGCGAGCCGCCGGGTATCGCAAGAATTCTCCTCGGATTTACGCACATCAGGGTAACTATGCGCTGCAATGATATCTTGCCCGTGTGATACAGCGCCGTGAGAGTTGCCGCAAGCGATGTTTCAAGTCCGACAACGCCGTTGGGCGCTTTCTCGAAATCCGCCTTTTCCTCCGGCGTATGGGGAGCGTGGTCGGTGATTATGCAGTCGATCGTGCCGTCCACAACGCCCTCGGTTATCGCCTGAACGTCAGCCTGTGTACGAAGCGGCGGGTTCATGCGGTAATCTGCGTCACGGCTTCTCAGGAGTTCGTCCGTCAGCATGAAATAATGCGGTGCGGTTTCGCAGGTCACCATTGTGCCGAAGCGTGCCGCACAACGGATATTCCGCATACTCTGCGCAGTGGACACATGCGCAATATGTATCGGCACCTCCAGATCGGTGGCAAGCGTCATCTCTCGCTGCGTGATTATATCCTCGCTCAGGCGGTGAATACCCTTTACGCCAAGCTCCTTTGACACCGTTCCGGAGTTCATTATGCCGCCGTTCACTATGTCGAGATCCTCGCAGTGGGAAATTACCTTCAGCCCTGCGTAATGCGCCTTTATCATAGCCTCCGCCATGATCCGCGCGTTCTTCACGGGTCTGCCGTCGTCCGAAACCGCCACGCAGCCGGCTTCGTGAAGCTCCCTGAAATCACACAGCTCCGTGCCCTCCAGCCCCTTTGTTATGCTGCCAACGGGATAAACTCTGGTCTTGGCGTTCTTCGCCTTTTCGATGATGTAGCGCACGGTTTCCGCACTGTCCACTGTGGGGACGGTGTTTGGCATACAAGCCACTGCGGTCACGCCTCCGGCGGCAGCCGCATTTCCTCCGGTGATGATATCCTCCTTGTGCGTCTGACCGGGATCACGAAAATGCACATGCATGTCGCATATTCCGGGAATGACCGTCAGCCCGGTGCAGTCCACCGTCTGTGCGCCCGGGGCGGCGATATTCTCTCCGATCTGTCCGATGACGTTATCGCGCACCAGCAGGTCAGCCTTTCCCTCAAAGCCGCCGGCGCTGTCCACGATATAGCCGTTTTTCAGTAAAAGCTCCATTTTACCCTCCCTGTTATTTTTATTATATCTGCGTTACTCCGCAGGAGATTGCGTGTAAATTACCACCTTATCGCAGCCGTCAAGCTCCCTCACCAGCACCTTGACCTTTTCCTCTCGGGAAGTGGGGAGGTTCTTTCCAATGTAATCCGCCCGTATCGGAAGCTCTCTGTGACCTCTGTCCACCAGCGCCGCAAGCTGTATCAGCATGGGTCTGCCCCTGGACATTATTGCATCGATGGCCGCCCGTGCGGTGCGCCCGGTGAAAATAACATCATCGACTATAACAACACGCTTGTCGGTGATATCGAAAAATATCTCGCTGCTGTCCGCACAGCTTCCGCGGGGCTTGTCGTCGCGGAACGGCGTTATGTCAAGCAGTCCAACGGGAATTTCACTGCCGTCTATCTCGGTCAGCTTTGCGGCAATGCGCTTAGCCAGCACCGCTCCCCGTGAAAAAAGCCCGATAAGGCAAAGACCGTCAGTCCCCTTATTGCGTTCGATCATCTCAAACGAAATACGGGTGACCGCCCTTGCCATCGAGCTTTCGTCCATTATTTCCGCCTTTAACGCCAAACCCTCGACGGTACACATGGATATCACGTCCTTTCTGCCGAACCGAAACAAAACAGCCGACCGTTGATACGGCCGGCTGATGAAATCTGTGTACAACAAGCGCTGCGCCGCCTGAGGCACAACTCTCCCTATACGAAAATCACAACCTTGCCGGCATCACGGTGCCGCCTTAAAAGCCATTGATTTCTGCTATTAGCTATTATATACTACTTCGGGGAGTTTGTCAAGGTTTTTTTGCGCTTCCGCCGGGATTTTTTGCGTCTGTAAGAATTTGACACAGCGGGACGGGGGGTTCGGTCGCCGCCGAAGCAAACGGCACCGCAGCGTTTTTTCCGCAAATTCAAACAGAAAAGCGGAGAATGCTGTGTTCTCCGCTTTTGGGATATGAAGCTGTTATTGCGCCAACCTGTCGTAATCCCGAAGGTCACTTGGCTGCGGCATACTGCGCCGGAAGTCCTCTTCTCCAATTCTCCATGAAGCAGCGGAAACCCTCTGAGCCGTCTGCTGTGGGCAATTCCGACAACGACTGCATTTTGCCGAATACTTTCTCCTCCAGATAATCCGGCAGGGAAAGTCCTCCGCCCTGCTCCATGTACGCTGCCAGCAGTGCCATTCCCCATGCGCCGCCCTCTCCGGCGGTGGTGAGTACCGACACCTCGGTACCCAGTGCGTCCGCCAGAAGCCGCTGTGCTGCGCCGGGAACCTTGAAAAGCCCTCCGTGTGCCGTTATTCCCGACACCGTAACATGCTCCTTTTCCGTAAGGATATCCATGCCGTTTTTGAGAGCCGCAAACGCCGAGCAAAGCTCCGCACGCATGAAATTCGCCAAGCTCCACTCGCCAGAGGCGCTGCGGAAATACATAGGACGTCCGCTCTCCGCCCCGGCAACCGGTTCGCCGGAAAGGAAGTTGTAGGCAACCACTCCGCCGCAGTCCGCAGCGCCCGTCATTGCGCGGCGGTACAGCTTTTCGTAAAGCTCCGGCTTCGACAGCGGAATGCCGATAAGCTCCGCAAATTCGCCGAAAATCTTCACCCATGCGTCAAGCTCTGCGCAGCAGTTGTTGCAATGTACCATAGCCGCCGCCTTTCCGTCGGGCGTCGCCACTACGTCTATTTGCGGGTAAACTCCCTCCAACGGCTTGTCCAAAACTATCATCGAGAATATTGACGTTCCTGCGGAAACGTTGCCGGTGCCGCATTTCACGCTGTTTGTGGCGGTCATTCCGGTTCCTGCGTCGCCCTCCGGCGGACACATCGGCGTTCCCGACTTCAATGCGCCTGTCGGGTCGAGAAGCCTTGCTCCCTCTGCGGTCAGGAAAGCCCCGCCGCTTCCCGCAGGCCTTACCGTCGGAAGTATCTCGGCTATGTCCCACCCGAAATTATACGGCTTCACAAGCTTGCGGAATTTCTCGATCATGAGCATGTCATAGCTGTCCGCTGCGCTTATCGGGAACATTCCCGCCGCCTCACCCGAGCCTGCCTCATGACGCCCGGTCAGCAGATAATGCATGTACACCGCCAGCGTATCCAGCCGTGAGATATCCTTTACATGCGGCTCGTCAGAAATTATCGCATGATAAAGGTGCGCTATGCTCCAGCGCTGCGGTATGTTAAAGCCGAACGCCTCGGTCAGCTCGTCCGCAGCCTTTCCGGTAAAGGTATTGCGCCATGTGCGGAACGGGACGAGAAGTCTGCCCTCCTTATCGAACGCAAGGTAGCCGTGCATCATTGCCGAAATGCCCAATGCCGACAGCTCGGTCAAGGGCTCGCCGTATTTTGCGGCATAGTCCTGCGCCATTGCCGCATAGCTTCCCTGCAAGCCCGCGATAATCTCTTCCGTGGGATATGTCCACACTCCGTCTGTAAGGCTGTTCTCCCAGTCATATGCGCCGGAGGAAATCACATTGTGATTTTCGTCAATGAGAACCGCCTTTATTCTTGTGCTGCCAAATTCTATTCCAAGATACTTCTTCATAAGCTTCCTCAGTCGCAGTAACCGAATGCCAGCACGAAATAAGCCTGCTGAACGCCTTCCTCCATGCGTATCTCAACGGTATGCTCGGCGGACTCGTCGTCATCTATGAGATAAGCCGTTACGGGATTGTTCCAGCCGTCGGACATATTGGACTCGACAGATTTAACCTTTTCGCCGTCAACATAGATATCCGCTGTTCCGAACTTGTCGCTGTTGTTTGCCTTGAATACCATTTCAAGAACGCTGCATGTAAGGGTGAACTTTATCGAGCCGCCCTTGTCGCCGCGGTACATCCAGCCGTTATGGAAGCTGCTGTGAGTGTCGTTCTCCACAAAGGTGTCAAGCTCCACTCCTGTCATGTTTGCGCTGTCCATGAAGTGCATATTTGCGTATTTGCCGCTGAATACGGGGTCGGGGAGGTTCTTGTCAACATCTCCGGTGTTCTCGTCAACTGCGGCAAGCACCTTCTGATAGTAATTATCCACAAAATCGGTTATGCACTTATGACCGTAAGCGTTGGGGTGTGACTGGTCGTCCGAATAATCCTCCCAAGTCATTCTCCCGGCTTCAATCTCCTCGTAAACGCTGTCCGGGACGCTTATCATCGGCAGGTCGTAGTTGGCGCCTATCTGGGACATATGCTCCTGACAGGTGTAGCCGCTGTCAAGCACCGTGAACAGAAGCACAACGGCGATATCCTTATCCTGCGTGAGCAGCGTGCGCACAAGGCTCTCGTAAGCGTTCTTGTAGTCGCTTTCCTGTCCGTCGTTCACTGCGAACTCCACGAATACGATATCCGGGTCTGCGGAAAGCACGTCGCGCTCAAGCCTGAGGTTGCCAAGCAGAGAGGGAGTGCCGCTTATTCCTGCGTTTACGCCGGTCACGGTGATATCCGGGAAGTAGCCCTGAAGCAGATCCGTGCAGGTCTTTGCGTAGAACTCGGTGGTTCCGGCATTATAGCCCTCGGTTATCGAGCCGCCGATGTATGCGGCGGTGATATCCTCGCCGTTCTGCGCTTTCTTGAACACATTCGCCATTCTGGTCATATTTCCGACGGAAAGCAGGGAGCGGTCAACCATCTTCTCATAATCGGTGCGTGTATCGTCCTCGTCCTCTGCGGCAGCCTCGCCGGTTGCCTGCTTTACTTCTGCGGTATCTCCGACAGCGCTCTCGGCAGGTGCGGAGCTGTCGTCTGCGGAGTTATCCGCAGCGGAAACGTCTGCGGCGGAAGAACTCTCCGTGCCGTCAGAACTTTCGGTGCTGCCGCCGCATGCGGTAAGCGTGAGCAGCATTGATGCCGCAAGTATCAATGACAAAAACTTCTTCATTTCGTTTCTCCTTTATATGTCTTATGTTTTTCGGTAATATCGCCGATAGCTTTATTATACAAAAATCCTTGCGGCTTGTCAAGCGTAATCGGTTACATAAAAGAAAAAAATGGGAGAGAAACCTCTCCCATCAGACCGTCGATAAAGTCTTTATTCGCAGACTATTGTCTGCGAATCGGGGGAAAACTCTTGTTTTCCCCCGCACCCCTTTAGCGCTTTGT
>CAYRLM010000106.1:0-8021 GCA_964425035.1 uncultured Ruminococcus sp. | reverse complement strand
TCATTACCCGAAGAACCTCACCGATCAGCTCTGGGTCAAGCGCCGAGGTCGGCTCGTCAAAGCAGAGGATGTCCGGCTCCATGGCAAGCGCCCTTGCGATTGCGACGCGCTGCTGCTGACCTCCCGACAGTGCGCAGGGGTAGTTTTCCAGCTTGTCGGAAAGCCCCACGGAAGCAAGGATACTCCGTGCGTTTTTCTCCACCTCGCTGCGTATCAGTTTTTTTTCGGCACGGTAAAGCCGCCTGTAACTCTGATTTATCTTCATCAGTTCCGGCGAAAGGCAGACGTTTCTCAGCACCGTATACTGCGGGAACAGGTTGAACGACTGGAAAACGAGCCCGAAATGCAGCCGCTTGGAGCGTATCTCCCTGTCGGAATACTGAATACATGCGTTGTAAATTTCCTCGCCGTTCAGCACTATGCGCCCTGCGTCCGGGGTTTCGAGGAAGTTCATGCAGCGCAGCAGAGTTGTCTTGCCGCTGCCCGATGAGCCTATTATCGCCAGAACCTCGCCCTTTTCCATCGAAAAATCAATGCCCTTGAGCACCTCAGTCCTGCCGAAGCTTTTATATATGCCGTTTACTTCCAAAAAAGCCATAGCGCACCTCCGTCAGCCCTGATAATAATTCAGCTTCTTCTCGGCGTAATTCAGCAGCAGCGTCAGTATTCCCGAGACCAGCAGATAAAACGCTCCGATATAAAATATAGGCCAGATAAGCGCTTTTTGCGAAACTATATTCTGAGCCGCCTGAACCAACTCAACAACCAGAATTACCCGTGCCAGCGAGGTATCCTTGACCAGCGTTATTATCTCGTTGCCCATCGGCGGAACTATACGCTTGAAAACCTGAAAAAGCACTATCCTGAAGAATATCTGAGGCTTTGTCATTCCAAGCACCTGCCCCGCTTCATACTGCCCTTTCGGAATGCTCTCGATGCCGCCTCGGTATATCTCGGAAAAATAGCATGCATAATTTATGATAAATGCCACAATTACCGCCATAAGTCTGTCAAACTGGATATCAAGCCCCAACAGCCCCGGGCCGTAGAACACAAGGATTATCTGGAGCATCAGCGGAGTTCCTCTGATTATCCAGACAAACACCTTGAAAATCCACTTCACCGGCTTCAGCCTTGACATTGAGCCAAAGGTTATCAGCAAACCAAGCGGCAGCGCCCCCAACAGGGTAATACCGAAAATCTTGAGCGTTGTGACAAATCCCTTGGCAAGCTGCATCGTTACTTCAAGAAAAGACATTTTACGACCTCACAATATTAAAACGAAAGGGGGGCGAGCAGCTTCACATAATCGGCTTCCCGTCCCACCCGCGTTATTCTGCCTGATATCAGTTATCGAATGCGTACACGTCCGCAAGGCCGTATTTTTCGGCAAGCGCCTTGAGAGTGCCGTCCGCAACCAGTTCGTCAATAGCCGAATTTATCTTTTCTACCGTTTCGGTGTCGCCCTTTCTCAGTCCGACAGCGTATTCCTCAGGGGTAAGCTCGATACCGTCAACTATCATTAAGTCGGAGTAATCGGTACCCTCGCCCACGGAGGCAATTGCCATTACATAGTCGATAACGCCGATATCCGATGTTCCCGACTTTAATTCAAGAAGAACGTCTTTCTGAGCGGAAGCGGCAATATAGTCGTTCTGGGAAAGCACGCTGTCCGCCTGAATTGCGGCCTCGCCTGCGGAGCCGCTCTCCGCTATGCAGGATGCACCCGCCATAGAAGCGATATCGGTGTACTTGTCTGCGTTCTTGGTGTTGATAACAACGACCTGCTTGTTTCTTACATAGGATTCGGAGAAAGCCATGTTCTCCTTGCGCTCCTCCGTTACGGTCAGACCGTTCCAGATAGCGTCGATCGCCTTGGAGTTAAGCTCCAGCTCCTTCTGCTCCCACTCGATCTCCTGGAATACAGCCTCAACGCCGAGTTTCTCACAGACAGCCTTGGTGAACTCGGTTTCAAATCCGGTCAGTTCGCCGTTGTCGTCATAATAATTCATCGGCTGGAACAGGGTTATGCCTGCAACGAACGTGCCCTTGTCGGCTATGTAAGCCCAGTCGCCGCTCTCGGAGGAGGTGTTGTCGGAGGAGCAGGAGCAAAGTCCCACGGACATAATTCCTGCGAGCAGCATTGCCGCTATTTTTTTGATCTTCATGTTAAACTTCCTTTCATGGTGTAAATCTATGTATTTTCTGCTAATTATCTGCACATACCGTGCCGTCACTTTATTATGATATCACACTTAAGCGATTTTGTCAACCTTTCGGCGGGAAAAACCGGACGTATGCGTTTATTTTCTGCCGGGCTGACCGTAATAAGCGTTTGCGCCGTGCTTTCTCAGATAATGCTTGTCGAGAAGTTCCTGCTGCATGGGCTGTATCTCAGGGTTCATCATACGGTTATGCCACGCCATGAACGCAAGCTCCTCAAGCACCACGGCGTTATGCACCGCATTGTCGGGGCTTGTTCCCCATGTGAACGGCCCGTGGCTGTGTACCAGCACCGCAGGGATATCGTCTGCGGATTTGTCGGCAAACGCTTCAACGATTACGTTTCCTGTTTCCCTTTCATACTCTCCGGCAATCTCCTCAGGGGTCATTTTCCGTGTGCAGGGTATCTCGCCGTAGAAGTAATCGCCGTGTGTGGTACCCAGTGCCGGGATACCGCTGCCCGACTGAGAATACACCGTTGCCCAGCGGCTGTGGGTATGCACCACTCCCCCGATATTTCGGAACGCCCTGTACAGCACCAAATGAGTGGGAGTGTCGGAGCTTGGGTTCAGCTCGCCCTCTACACGCTCGCCTGTTTCAAGGTCAACGACAACCATGTCCTCCGGACGCATTTCGCAGTATTCCACGCCGGAGGGCTTTATCACCACCAGCCCTTTTTTGCGGTCTATTCCAGACGCATTGCCCCATGTAAAGGTGACAAGTCCGTGCGCCGGCAGCTTCATATTCGCCCTGAATACTTTCTCTTTCAATTCTTCCAGCATAATTTTTACCTCCCCGAACCGCTTTCGGCGGTGTTTTTCTGCTTATCGCTATCGTGATTTGCGCTGAATATGTCCGCCACATCGTTGATGGTGATATATGCGGACGGGTCGATGTCATGCACGGCAGTGCGCATCTTTCCTATCTGGAAGCGGTTCACGACAAAATACAGCACCGTTCTGTCCGTGCCGGAATATCCGCCTCTTGCGGGTATCTCCGTAATTCCGCAGCCGAAGCACTCCTGTAAGGCTTTGCTTACCTCCTCCGGCATGAGCGTGACGATAAACGCCGCCTTGGAGCGGCTTATGCCCTCGACGATATAGTCCAGTGTTTTCAGCGCCGCAAAATATGCGATGATGGAATACAGCGGCAGCACCCAGCTTGAGAACACAAATCCGCAGACTATGTACAGTATCACATTGTAAATCATAACGAACGTGCCTACGGTCATGCCCAGCTTCTTCGAGAAAATCACCGCCAGCACCTCGATACCGTCCATTGCGCCGCCGAAGCGAACCGCCAGACCGCTGCCCACGCCTGAAATAACGCCGCCGAACAGCGAACACAGCACAAGGTCGTTCTCCGCCAGCGGCGATGCAAGCGATACGTCTATCGGCAGGATATCCGTTATCAGCCACGAAAAGAACGAGTAGCACGCCACCGAATAGCTTGCATATATCGTGAACGCAAGCCCCTGCCGTTTCAGCCCGTACAGGAACAGCGGCAGGTTCAGCACCAGCAGGAATAATGACAGGCTGAGATAATCGGGCGTGAGATACGCCAGCAGCATGGAGGTTCCCGAAATGCCGCTGTCATACAGGTTTACCGGCATGAGGAACACGGTTATGCCGAACGCATTGATAAATCCCGCCAGCGTCAGCATGATAAAGTTCTTGCAGCTAAGCTTCTTCAGTTCGTTCTTCAAATGTAATCCTCCCTGCGGTCGTTTTCATCAAGGAACAGCTTTTTGAAATCCTCTGCCGTGTATGAATACGCCAGCGCCCACATCGAGCGCATTACGGCGTATTCCGTGGTCATTCCCTTTGCGGGGATAAGCCCCAGCCGCTGCGCCGCCCTGCCCACCTCGTAGACCGAGAGGTCGCAGCCGCCGTAAAACACCTGCGTTGTCATGATTATCCTGACGCCGCATGACATCAGCACCTCAAGCGTCTGCGCAAGACCGCCGCCGTCAGGAATACCGCCCAGACCGAAGCCCTCGATGACAAGCGCATTGACATGTGTTCCGATATCGTGAACCAACTCCGCCGAAATCCCCGGAGTGAGCCTTAACACCGCCACCTTGCTGTCCAAGCGGTTATAGAACACCGTGCCGCCCTCCGGGCAGCCGTTCCCGGTGCAGAATTCCTCCACCGTCCGCTCGTCCCCCGCACATAGCCCCCGGAATGCGTCGGGGTCTCTCGTATGCACTTTCCGTGCGGAGCTTCCGACAATCACCCTGCCGCCGAAGCATACCCACACGCCGCCCCTGCCCTGCCGCGCACACCTGAATGCGTCGGAGAGATTTTTCGGTGCGTCGCTATCCGGGCTGTTCATGGGCAGCTGTGAGCCGGTAAGCACCACAGGCTTGTCGGCGTATTGTATCAGGCAGCTCAGCGCCGCAGTGCCGTACGCCATGGTGTCCGTGCCGTGGGCTATCACGAAGCCGTCATAGTCCTCCCAGCTGTCGCGGATAATCACGGCAAGCCCGATCCAATGCTCCGGCGTAAGGTTGGTGCTGTCAAGCGAGAACGGCTGCACTGCGTGAACCTCCGCATTCACGGATATTCCTCCCAGCAGCTGCTCCGCCGAAAGCTCAGGCGCAAGCCCCAACGAGCCGGAGTTTCCGCTTGCTATCGTTCCGCCGGTGGCTATAAACAGCAGCTTTTTCATGTTACACCCCATTTGTGATTTATCTCGGTAAAAAACGGCACCGAATTTCACGCACCGACAGTGCCGTATGGCAGTAATAATGCGTGACATTCAGTGCCGAATCTGTACCTACCGAGCCTGTCATCTCGGCTCAACTATGAACTTCATTGCAGTCCTCTCATCACCGTCTATCTCTACCGTTGTGAAGGCAGGGATACAGATGAGGTCAACCCCTACCAGCGCCATGTAGCTTCTGGCAATGGCAATTGACTTCACTGCCTGATTTGCTGCGCCTGCGCCTACCGCCTGCACTTCAACCTCGCCGTTTTCGCGGATCACCGCAGCAATCGCCCCCGCCACCGATTTCGGGACGGAATGCGCCGATACCTTTACTATTTCCATAAAATCACCATTCATCCAAAAGGAATGCCTTTCGGTCGTTCTTTATCAATCTATAATCTGCCTGTATCGCTCTATTGAGCCGCATTTCCCGGTTTTTGCGTCGATATCCAGCAGCACGCCGTTGAGCTCGATTTCGCCGCCGGCGAACCTGTGCCGTTTCGGGTAATAGGTCAGGAAGCGGTCTATGATTATTTCCTTTTCCACGCCGAGTATCGAATTTCTGGGGCCCGTCATCCCGACGTCGGTAATGTACCCCGTGCCGTCGATTATCTGCTCGTCTGCCGTGGCGACGTGCGTGTGAGTTCCCAGAACCGCCGAAACCCGTCCTGCGAGGTAATACCCCATCGCACGCTTCTCCGACGTAGCCTCCGCATGAAAATCCACTATCCTTACAGCGGCGGTGCAGCCTTCCAGCACTCTGTCAATGCAGTGGAACGGGTTCTCCAGCGGCTGCATGAAGGTTGTTCCCATGAGGTTTATCACCGCAATGGAATATGCGCCGCAGTCAAGCACGCAGCTTCCCCTGCCGATAACGTCGCTGCCGTAATTCGCCGGGCGAAGTATCAGACCGCTTCTCTCCCACTCCGCCTCCATGGTTTTCTGGCGGAAGCAGTGGTTTCCGGTGGTTATTACGTCTGCGCCCGCTTCAAATATTGCGGCGGCGGAGGCGGGATTTATGCCGTTTCCCTCTGCGGAATTTTCACCGTTGACAATGACCGTCTGTGCGCCGAGTTTCCGCTTTATTTCGTGAAGCTGCCGCCCAAGCGCTTCGCAGCTTCTCATTCCCACCACGTCGCCGATAAACAGTATCTTCATGTATTATCTGTAAATAATCTGATCCCTGCCGGGCCCTATGCCGAGGAACTTTATCGGGCAGCCGCACAGCTCTTCAAGGCGCTTTACATAAGCCTGCGCCTTTTCGGGCATATCCTCGAAGCTCCTGCAGCCGGAAAGATCGCCCTCGTAGCCCTCTATCTCCTCGTATACGGGGCTGCACTTTGCAAGCTCCTCCAGTGTTACGGGGAAATCCTTGAGCGTCTGTCCGTCGGTGGTCTTGTATGCCACGCAAACCTTGAGCACGGGTATTCCCGCAAGGGTGTCGAACTTGTTTATCGCCAGAGAGGTAAGACCGTTGACACGAACAGCGTGGCGCATGATAACCGCGTCGAACCAGCCTGTTCTTCTGGGACGTCCCGTGGTAGTGCCGTACTCGCCGCCCTTCTCACGGATATAGTCGCCCGTTTCATCGAAAAGCTCTGTGGGGAACGGGCCGTTGCCCACACGGGTGGTGTAGCTCTTGCCGACGCCGATAACCTCGTCTATCAGCTTGGGGCCGACGCCTGTGCCTACGCATGCGCCGCCTGCAATGGGGTGGGAGGAGGTAACAAACGGATAAGTACCGAAATCAATGTCGAGCAGAGTGGCCTGTGCGCCCTCGAACAACACCTTCTTGCCGGCGTTGTACGCTTCAAATGCGATAACGGAGGCGTCGGCCATGTACTTCGCCAGCTTCTCGCCGTAGCCCCTGTATTCCTCATATACGGCATCAAGGTCGCATGCCTCGCCGCCGTAAACCTTTGTGATGATGAGGTTCTTCAGCTCACCGGTTTCCCGTATCTTCTTCTTCAGCACTTCGGGGTGTACAAGGTCGTACATGCGTATGCCGATGCGCTCGTCCTTATCTGTGTAGCACGGGCCTATTCCCCTGCCGGTAGTGCCGATATTCACGCCTGTCTGCTTTGCCTTGAACTCCTCGGACAGCCTGTCGAGAAGCCTGTGCCACGGCATGATGATATCCGCGCGGGCGTCTATGCGAAGATTATCGCAGGTAACGCCGCGCTCGTTCATATTTCTTATTTCCTCAAGAAGAACAGACGGGTCAACCACAACGCCGCTGCCGATAAGGCACAGCGTTTCGGGGTACAGTATTCCCGAGGGAAGCAGGTGAAGCTTGTAGACCTCGCTGCCGTGAACAACGGTATGACCGGCGTTGTTTCCTCCGCTGGAGCGCACGACAACATCAGCCTTTGCCGCCATGATGTCTATAATCTTTCCCTTGCCCTCGTCGCCCCACTGGGTTCCGACAATTACACTTGATGACATTTATTTTTTCCTCATTTCCGAAAATAGAGTTTTATCGGGAAACGTTTTTTGCAAGGTATAACCAACCCTGACAATTAAACATATTCCCACATGATAGTATTATATCACAACAACTCACTTAATTCAAGGTTTTTTTATATTTTTAAGCAATTCACGGCATGAAAAATCCGCCCCTCAGCGGAGCGGATTTGTATATTCTGCCAAAATCAGTTCTGAGCCTGAGCCTTTCTCTTTGCCTCGATATCGGCAAGAGCGTCCTTTCTGGACAGGTTGATACGACCCTGATTGTCGATCTCCATTACCTTAACGATAATCTCGTCGCCTATGGATACGACATCTTCCACCTTCTCGACACGGTGGTTGTCCAGCTTGGAAATATGCACCATGCCGTCCTTTCCGGGAGCGATCTCGACAAATGCGCCGAAGTTCATAATGCGTACAACCTTGCCCTTGTAGATAGCGCCTATCTCCGGAGGATTAACTATGGTGGAAATCACCTGTACGCAGGCGTTTGCCTTATCAAGATCCAGACCGCAGATGAACACGTTTCCGTCGTCGTCGATGTCAATCTTGACCTCAAAGTCGGCGCAGAGCTTCTGGATAACCTTGCCGCCCTTGCCGATTACCTCGCTTATCTTGTCAAC
>CAYRLM010000105.1:0-8055 GCA_964425035.1 uncultured Ruminococcus sp. | reverse complement strand
ACGCAGACTTGCCGCAAAAATCCCTCGCACGGGACAAAGCGTTCACGAAACGAGAAACAGCGCCTTTGCACCTGCTGCGGAACATAAATTTACAGACCAAACGGGTAGTGTGCTATAATAAACGTAGGACGTTTATTATAGATTAAAAAGTCCTTGCACATACGCAAAACCGTTGGTTTTGCTCCGTGCATATCGGACAATTAAATCATGATCGGTCATGATTTAATATATACAGACAAACCAATGTCTGAATCAACACGGAAATAAGCGGAACAAAGCGGGACGCACAAGCCGTTGCCGTCTGTCCGCATTTCTGCGAAAGAGAGGGAATTATATGAAATCTTTGGCTAAATTCACAGCGTCGCTTCTTGCGGTATTTTTGATGGCATTCTGCTGTGCGGACATACTTCCGCAGAATGCGTCGATATCGGTCAGCGCTGCGGCGGCAGGCACGCAAATGCTCAATTACACGTCCTTGAAAATAGCGCCGGGGCAAAGGGTAAGGCTCAAGGCGAATACCTCCAAGACCGTCAAATGGGGTTCTGCGGATAAGAATATCGCCAAGATAAGCTCAAACGGCTACGTCACGGGCGTTTCGGCAGGAACCGTGAAAATCCGCGCCAAAATCGGCAGCAAGAGTTATTACTGCAAGGTTGAGGTTGTCGAGCCGACGACAGACATGCTGTTTTACAACATGGCTGTCGGCACTACCTACAAAATACCCGGCGATGTCACTACTGGGGTAAAGTGGTATTCAACCAACCCCTATGTGGCAACGGTAAGCAGCAAGGGAACCGTAAAAGTCCTGAGAAAAGGCACGGCAAAGATTTATGCCGAAATCGGCGGAAAGAAGTATCTCAAACGCTGCGTATATTCCATAGACGATTATCCCATTTTTGGTTATCAGTATTGGTCTGTTCCGAGCAGCGAGCCCGCCGAGGACGGAATATATTATCCCAATCTCGTAATGAAAGAATCCATTGCAAGCATATTGACATCGCAGTTCGGCGCAGTCGATATGTACAATTCCGGCAAGGCTGACGACGGCACGATGATTGCTCTCAGCGAGGGAACTCCCGTGAAGCTGGTTACGGGGTATGACACATATGCGGGAACAGACACATATATTCAGGCGTATAAATTTAATTATATAAAGCTGTCGGACAACACTCTGGCATTCCCGGGCGACAAGTTCGGGAACATGACGCTGAAAAAATGCACCACTTGGTATGCGGATTCCGACCCCGATTCATATGCCGTACCCAAGGAATACAACAACAGTCAGGGATTGGTTGTGAGATCCGATTTCACCACAACAGGCACAGCCACCTTTGATTGTGAAATACGGTATGGGTTTACCCCCGATTCGGGCTGGAGCTACAAGGTTCTCTATGAAAGCATTGCCGATTCGGATAAGGTTCTGCCGAGTATATATGATATGAGTATAGATTTATCCGGCAGCGACAAGGTTATGAACCGGCTCGGTCAGTATTTCCCGGAAGAAAATACCACGGCGAAATTCAGAATTACCATAAAGAATTATCAGGGGCTTTCAACCGGATATTACGGATACACTTCCGCCGACCTTGTAAGCTTTGAATATCTGGGGCGATAAAGCCATGTGTGAAAGGAACTGACAATGTATTGCACAAATTGCGGAAAACAAATACCCGACGGTTCGGCATTCTGCACCGAATGCGGAGCGCCCACAGGCGCCGGCGCACCCTCGGCGGCAGGCACTGCGGCGCACGGGAAAAAATATGCTGCTGCGGCAGCGGCGGTAATAGCGGCTGCGGCGATAGTCGTCCTGCTGATAGTCATGATTTCATCGGCGGCAGGCGGCACGGGGCTTTCGGGTACCTATGCAAGCAGAAACGCATGGGGAGAAATCGCATATGAAATCAAATTCAATTCCGACGGCAGCTGCGTTGTTACGGAAAACGGTTACGAGAATTATTCCTGCACCTATTATAAATCCGACGGCGGAACTTATGTTATAGATTTCCACAGCGTTCTGTTCGGGTCATGGGTGGCGCAGAAAAACGGCAGCACGCTCTATATATACGGCACAGGAATTGGCGGGCGTGACAACGGAACTACCTTTGAAAAAATATCGTGACCGCACGGACAAGCCGCGATTAAGGCGTGCGCCGCCGCTTTTGGCGAAAACCTTACCGAGGTATTCGTCAAATATTGACAAAGCCCCGCCTTTATTGTATAATTATCCATAGTGCAATTTGTTTGTCATTCGGAGGGTACACGCTATGGATAACAGCCGCTGCGGAAATCTGTTCTTTCGTATCGAGAGAGAGCATATAGATAAAATTCTGGACTTTTATGACGAGGTTCCGGCAGAGATAGACTGGCTCAGGGACGTTTCCGTTATAATGGACAGGATGCTGCACAACCTTTCCGTAAGACCTTTCGGGGACTACCTCAAGGGCTGCCTGTTCTATTCCTGCGGCATGGACGAACGCTTTCCCGACCACGGCAGCGTTCCCGACGAGGAATATATCCGCATTATGCGCGAGGAATTTTCCCGCAACGGAATGGCCGGCGTTTATTCTCTTGAAAAGGAAAGCGCCGCCCAAGGCGACGGCTTCTTCAAATCGCTCCTCGGCAGGGAGAGCGCCGACAGGGGAACGGTTTTCCTGCTCAGCTTCGGGCTGGGAATGGACGAAAACACCGCTTCCGACTTCCTCACAAAGGTCATTCGCCAGAGCGACTTCAATTTCAAGGACGCACGAGAGGCAATATACTTTTACTGCCTGAAAAACCGTCTGGGATACGGCGGCGCAAAGCGCCTGTGCGAGCTTTATCGGCAGCTTCCGCCCGCAAAGGAAACCTTTGCGGAAAAATACTACACCTCCGATATAGAGCGGCTGTTTCTCACTGCGGATTCCGAGAAGCGCTTTCTGGAGCTTCTGTCGCAGCTGAAAGCAGGGACGCCGCAGAGCGGATACACAAAGCAGGAGGTGTTCCGTGATCTCCTTGACGGGCTGCGGCGTCAGGCAAGGCTGAACGAAATGGCGTTTTATCGAGATGATTTCCCGGAAAAAGAGCCGTCTGACGAGGGTTTTGACGATGTTTCCCTTTTTGCGATAGAAAAGTACATATACTATCCCGATACCCGTAATTCCCACAACAATATGCTGCCCAATTCCAGCAGCGTTTTAAGCGGAAAGCACTGGTTTCTTGACACGAAGCTCACACGTCAGAATTTGTCGCTCATGCTCAACGGAAAGCGGAGCATTACCCGCAACGACATTATAACCATGGTTTTTCTCAACGAGGATCTCTGGCTGGGGGAAATCGACAGACCACGCGAACGCTTTATGGATTTCCAGTATACCGTCAACGATTATCTGCTCATGTGCCATTTCGCCAAATTCTATCCGCAGAATCCTTACGAAAGCTTTATGGGAATGTGCATTGCCTCGGATAATCCGCAGGATACGTTCAGGCAGATATGGAGCGAGAGCTTTCAGAACAGCGCCGATACCGTATCGGCTCACAAATAAAGCGGCTGCCGTTCGGGGGCGATACGGTAAAATCCGACCCGGCGCAGCTTTCCGTAAGCGCATATGCGGGCGTTATCGCAAAAGTTCCCATTAAGAGGTTTATCGAACAATGCAGAGAGAATATGCTGAGGCAGGAAGCGTTTTAAGGCTTTACGATTCGGACGGTGCCGAAAAACGCTTTACCATAACCGAAACAAAAGGCGAGGGGGGAAGCTCTCTTGTTTACTGCGCCAAAACCAGAGACGGCTTCAAAAGCGTTATCAAGGAATTTTTCCCGGTGCTGTCGCTGGATTATTCGTTCAGCCGCAGGGACGGGGAGCTTTACATAGAAAAAAGCATATCCGTCACCGAGGAATATCTCCTGAAAGCGCACCGCTTTGTAAGCTCCGCTTCCGTGATGAACAGGCTCGCATTCTCCGAGGAAACGGCGGAGGAAACTCTTGCGGCAAAGCTGTTTTCCAATCAGAACGGAATTCCCTATATAGTGACGGAATGGAATCCGAAGTGCGTTTCCTGCTATGAAGATGTAAAAACCGAATCTCTCAATGAAATATCCACCGTCTGCCTACACCTTGCGGAAATAATCTCGTCATACCATAACATGGGGCTTGTTCATCTGGACATAAAGCCCTCCAACATACTGTGGTCGAAAAAATACCACTATATCAAGCTGTTTGATTTCGACACAATGGATATTGCGGAAAACACCGTGAAATCCCATGAGCACCACGGAACGGACGGCTATGACGCACCCGAAGTGGCTGACAGGGGAGCGGTAAACACCAAAGCGGACGTGTACTCTATCGGTGCGATACTCTTTGAGCGCATAATGGGCAGGAACGTAAATTCGCTTGTCGGCGACAGAGTGAGCTTCGGATATGAAAAAGACCTCCCCGCTCGTCCGCTTATGGCGAACGAAAGCCCCGAGGCGGCGGCTCTCGTCAAAAAAATACTGCGGGGAACGATATGCGCCGCCCCCGGCAGAAGAATGAGGAACGACAGCCTTACAGAGCTTCTCCGCCAGCTTTGCACGCTCACCCGCAGCGGTGACGAGCAAGCCGCGCATACCGACAACGCCGCCGGAAGAAAGCGCTCCGCGCGGATAACGGCGTTTCTGCCGACGGTGCTTCTCGCTGCGGCGGGGGTAGTGCTTGCGGCAGGTTTTTTCGGCAAAGCTGCGGCGGATAAAAACGAGCCGGTGAAGCCGACGGATCAGAGCGCCGCATTGAATGCGGAGATATCTGCGCCCGAAATCAACGGCGGCACTGCTGCGGATATTATGTCCGCAGAACCGACGGAGCAGGCGCAGCCGCAGCCGGAACAAACTTCGGCGGCTTCTTCCTCCGCATTTATTGACGCTCCGCCCGAAAGCGATGTCGATTCGGCGCAGACCGAACCTGCGTCTGCGGCGTCCGTTCGGACAACGGCGCAGACCGCAGCCACGACAATTGCCGCAGCCGTTTCTTCCTCCGCCGACAATACGGCGGGGCAGCCGGAGGAGAATTATTCGGACGGCTTTTCCTATCGCATAACCGACGGCGGAATAGAACTCACGGAATATTCCGGGGGCGGCGGAGCGGTGGTTATTCCCGCAAGCATTGACGGATATCGGGTGGTAAAGCTCGGAGATCATCTTTTTGCGGACAGGAGGGATATTTCTTCCCTGACCATACCCGAGGGAGTAAAAGAACTCGGAGAGGCTGCGCTGTGGTTCTGCACCGGGCTGACGGAGCTGAAGCTGCCGCAAAGCACCGAGATACTCCGCACAAATTCGCTGTACGGGCTTTCGGGCGTAAATGAGCTGTATATCCCCGAAAACGTCAGTGAGATAGAAGATCTGTGCTTCGGGTGGTCGGGCTATGAGAAAATAGAGGTCAGCGGCGGCAATCAACAGTATTCCTCCGTTGACGGAGTGCTTTACAGCAAGGACGGGAGCAGACTGCTTTTCTACCCGGCATACAAAGCCGACAGGGAATTTACCGTTCCCGATACGGTAACGGATATAGGCTTTTTTGCCTTTGACAGAACATTGTTTCTTGAAAAGCTGAATATATCCGCAAATGTTAGCAACATTGACAGCTATCAGATTTTCTCCTCCGTCAGGGAATTTACCGCAGACAGCACGAACGCTTTCTTTTCGGCGTATGACGGGGCGTTGTTCAACAGAGAAATGACGACGCTGCGGTTCTATCCCTCCGGCTCGCCGAGTACGGAATGGACGCTGCCCGAAAGCGTGAAATGTCTTGAGAATTACTGCGTGTCTGCGGCGGCAAATCTTCGCACGCTGAAAATCACCGAAAAGCCGCAATATATCAGCGCACAAGCGTTCAACGACTGCACACGTCTTTTTATTTCCTTCAACGGCGAAATGATTGCCGCAGAGGAGTTTCGGCAGTGATTTCGTTAAAAAATCCGACCGCCCGCCGCAGAACGGCAGGTGATCGGATTTTTGTGTTTTATGGTTTTCAGGGATTTTCGGTTTCCACTATCTCGTAGTACCACATTTGCTTGTTGACGTTGTTTAGGTATTCCGCATAATCCTCGAACGTGAAGTAGCGCAGCCTTATATGGTGGTCGCTGTTGTCGGTGGAGCCGTACTCCATGAAGTAGAAGCCGTCGTCGTCGCAGGAAATGAAGCACATGGAGCGTGTTTCGTCCACACGGATATGCTCGCCTGCCTGAAGGTGTCTGCCGAAATAACTGCGTATCTCGTCGGCGCTGTATTCTCCGGCGGTTCCGTCGGGATACAGGCGGTAGCTCAGCGTTGAAACGGGATTTGTATATACCACTCCCGAAGCGAACCAGCCGTAGGACATAGACCCGGAGGAGTTTGTGTCCAGAATGACTTTCTCGGTTCCGTCCAGCTCGAAGAGCTTTTGGTCGGTTACTTTCGAGATATATTCCATTTCGTTTTTGGTGGCTATGCCGCACCATTCTTTTCCGCCGAAAACGGCATAGTCGGAGCCCTTGAGCAGGAACTCTATCATTTCCCGCTTTGTCCTGCCGCCGCGGACGGTGCTGTCCTCCTGCCTGTCGATATTTGACAGGGCGGCGGATACCATAGGGTCGTTATAGCTGTTCGCCTGAGAGGTATAGGTGTATTGGTTGTCGGGGGACATAATTTTCCCCGACCTTATGGAGTAATAGATTATCAGCTTATATGCCGGCACCGAAATTACGGCTATCGCCGCAGCTGCCGCCAGCACCGTCACAGCCTTAACTATCGGCCCTGCGGCGCACAGCTTTATGGCACGGGTAACCGCGCTCACGCTCTTATAGCGGCCCGACGGGCTGAATTTGGTGCATTTGCGCACAATTCTGCGGCTGTTTTTCTGCGTTATCTTTTCGACGTCGTAATCGCCTGCCAGCATGTAGGTCATCAGCATTCCCAGAGCGTAAACGTCCGTCCTCGTGTCGGTCTGACCGTAACCGAACTGTTCGGGTGCGGCGGTGGCTTTCGTGCCCATATATTCGGTGTCGGAGGTTTGCTGCTCGTCGTATTCCCTTGCGGCGTCAAAGTCGATGATAATGCACTCGCCGCCCGATATGACGATGTTCTGCGGCTTTATGTCACGGATTATCACGGGAGAACTAAGGGAATGAAGCTTCTTGATTTTCTCCGAAAGCTTTTGTATTATCTCAAATGTCCTGCGCTCGGAAAGCGGCTCACGTTCAACGATATCGCTCAAAAGCTCCCCCTCGATATATTCCCGCACAAGGAAGCATTTTCCGTCAATCTCGGCAAACTCCTCGGGCTTCGGGCAGCGAATGACGCCGTTCAGCTTTTCGAGTATTTCATATTCTTTGCGGCAGCGTTCCGCAAGCTCTCCGGAAGCGCATTTAAGAATATATTTTGTCCCCGACGGAATGCTTTCCGCAGCATATACCTGCTTTGTATCGGTGTGGTGTAAGCAGGAGGAAATCCTGTACCTTCCGCTCAGCTCGTCGGGCAGCGTATCGGGCTTGTATATCTCTGCCAGCCTTGCCTGAAAATCGTTGTCTGCGCTCATTCCGGCTTCATAATTCCCTTCTCGTCCATTTTTATCAGGAGTTCGTTTGCGTCATATACCCGTGTTTTGGGCGGAATATCCTGTCCGTAATTTTTCTGTATAAAGCATATCAGCACGGCGTCGCGTCTGACCTTGGGGTAAAGAATGCCGTTTTGCGACAGCATAAGCAGCCGCTGCGTTTCGTCCAGAGAAAGTCCCATTGCGAGGGCGAAGCAGAGAATATTGTCGCGCCCTGCGCCTCTTGAGCCGTTGAGGATCTGATATGTCTGCGACTGGCTTATGCCGGTACATTCAAACAGCGTTTTCGGGCTGAAATCACGGTCTTTGATCAGCTCGTTTATGTATTCGATAAACACGGATCTTTGTCCGCCCAGCTTCATTTTTCGCAAATCTATGTCGGAAAGCACCTGTTCGGTGTCGGTTTCTATCAGCCGATACAGATTTTCCGTTTCGCTTTGAACCGCATTCACGGTACATTCCCCCTAAAACACATTACTGTCACAATTAAATATAACACTATTTCG
>CAYRLM010000104.1:0-8101 GCA_964425035.1 uncultured Ruminococcus sp. | reverse complement strand
GCACACGCCGGGCTCGACATCACCCAGTGCCAGTGCCGACTTTACCTCTTCGATTTCGTCTATCTTTATAAAAGGTATTTCCACGCTCTGGCGCGAGGTGAGATGCACATACCCCTTGCCGAATTTTTCGGAAACCTCTGCGATAGCCGCAAGCTGCTTTGCGGTAAGATTTCCGCCGACAACCCTAAGGCGCAGCGAGAAATTGTTCTTCTGCTTCTGGCGCATAAAGCCGCCTTTTTTTAACGTTGCATAATCAACTGCCATGGTTTTCTCCTTATCCCAGCCCCTCAACAGCCTGTCTGAAGTCTGCTATGAGGTCTGTCTTATCCTCAATTCCCACGCTTATTCTTATCGTATCCTCGAACACCCCGGCGCTGCGCTTCTGCTGCTCGCTGCCGTGGGCGTATATCGTGCTTGACGGGTGTATCACGAGAGTGCGCACATCACCGATATTCGTGGCATTGGTTGCAAGCTTCAATGCATTTATCAGCCTGAACGCACGCTCCTTGCTGCCCGCTCTTACCGTGAGTATTGCGCCGCCCTTGCCGCCGAGCTGCTCCCTGCAAAGCTCGTAGCAGGGATTGTCGGGCAGCGCCGGATAGTTAGGCTCAACGCCGCCGCACTGCTTGAAAAACTCCGCCAACGCCAGCGCATTCTCGCAGCAGCGCTCCATGCGAAGCCCCAACGTTTCCATTCCGACAGAATTCATGAAAGCGTTCACAGGCGCAAGGCACATGCCGAAATTACGCCATATACCGCCTCTGAGCTTTGCAAGGTAGGAAAGCGCTCCCAGCTTGCTGTACTCTGCCAGACCCTTGTAGCGGTCAAAATCCCACTTGAACCTGCCGCTGTCGATTATCACGCCGCTTATCGAGTTTCCGCCGCCGTTTATGTACTTTGATGTGGAATGTACGACAATATCCGCACCGTATTCAAACGGTCTGATAAGGTACGGCGTTGCGGTGGTGCTGTCGATTATCAGCGGAATGCCGTGTTCGTGGCACAATGCCGAAACCGCCTTGATATCCACTATCTCCAGTCCCGGGTTGCCGATAAGCTCCGCAAATACCGCCTTTGTGCGGTCGGTTATGTTTGCGGCTATCTCCTCAACCGTGACATGCTCGACAAAACGTGTCGTTATGCCGAAAGCCCTGAGGTCGCCGAATAAATCTATCGTTCCGCCGAACAGCCCTGCGCCGGCTATCACCTCGTCGCCGGACTCCAGAATGTTCAGCAGCGACATCGTTACCGCCGCCATTCCCGATGAACAGGCAACCGCACCGATACCCTTTTCGAGAGCGTTCATACGGTTCTCAAACGAAGCCACCGTCGGATTGCTTATCCTCGAATAAGCGAAGCCGGGCGCTCGGTTATTGAACACCGCCTCCAGCTTTTCCGCCGATTCCTGTGCAAATGCGCTCACCTGATATATCGGCGCAATGGTTGCGCCTGTCGTTTTTTCTGTTCCGAAGCCGCCGTGAAGCAGCTGTGTGTTAAATTCCATACGAAACACCCCCGGTTAAAAGTTTCACATTTGTTATTATACACTGCAATATGCTTAAAAGTCAATAGGCTTTGCTTTTTTCAAGGTATCTGTTTTTTTTATAACCCGCAATAAAAAAAATATATTACTTTGGCATGACAGCCTTGCCGGGCATTATAACAAGATACCTCAAACAACATGTCAAAAAATGTCATTGAGAATGACCCTATTGACAAACCGGGTCAAATCAGATAAAATATACATATCCGATAGGATTTATTAGCAGGAGGCATTATGTACGATTTATTGATAATAGGAAGCGGGCCCGCAGGGCTTTCCGCTGCAATATACGGTAAAAGGGCGCTGCTGAACCTTGCGGTCATTGAAAAGGACTACATGGGTACAGGGCAGATCGCCGTGACAGAGCAGGTGGACAACTACCCCGGATTGCCCGGAATAAGCGGCTATGACCTCGGAGAAAAGCTCCGCAGCCATGCCGAGCAGCTAGGCACAGAGTTCATCGAGGGCGAAGCCGCGGGACTGGAAAAAACCTCGGACGGCTGGCAGGTGAACCTCGCCGACGGAAGCACGCTTAACTCAAAGACGGTAATATACGCCGCAGGAGCCTCTCACCGAAAGCCCGGAGTTCCCGGCGATGACAAGCAGCGCATTTCCTACTGTGCGGTGTGCGACGGTTTCTTTTATAAGGAAAAGACCGTTGCCGTGATAGGCGGCGGAGATACCGCACTTGGGGACGCATTGTACCTCTCGAAGCTTGCAAAAACCGTATACCTAGTCCACCGCCGTGAGGAATTTCGCGCAAACAAGAGCCTTCAGAAGCGTGTTTCGGAAGCCGAAAACATCGTCCCCGTTCTCGGAGCGGCGCTGAACGAAATCACCGGCGACGCCTCGGCTGACGGTATCAGCTACACCCAAAACGGCGAACAAAAGCACCTTGCCGCAGACGGAATTTTCGTTGCGATAGGCAGCGTGCCGAATACTGCGCCGTTGGTGGGAATTTGCGAGCTTGACGGCGGCTATGTACGCGCCGGAGAAACCTGCGTCACATCTGCGCCGGGGCTGTTCGCCGCCGGTGATATCCGCACCACGCCGCTTCGTCAGGTGATAACCGCCGCCGCTGACGGCGCAAATGCTGCAACGTCCGCAGAGCGCTATCTTTCCGAAAAATAACGGCAATGCGCGGCTCGGAGCGCTCTGTCGGAAAAATCTCCCGACAGAGCCTTAATATCAGCCCAGCTTCTTGATATTCTCCGCAATTATCAGCTTGTGGGTAAAGCCGACCAGCTTTTCCCGTATCTCGCCGTTCTTTACAAAGAGCAGCGTGGG
Organism: uncultured Ruminococcus sp.; assembly: GCA_964425035.1. GTDB lineage: Bacteria > Bacillota > Clostridia > Oscillospirales > Ruminococcaceae > CAG-115. The sequence continues at coordinate 5,271 of CAYRLM010000104.1, read as the reverse complement.
CAGCTGGGTCACGTCGTACTGCTGCGCCAGCGCAGGATTTGCGGTAATGTCGCATGTGGCAATGACAGCGTTTTCGCCAAGCTCCTCAGCCACCTCGCGCAGTCCTGCCTCGGTGCGCTTGCAGTGGGTGCAGGTCGGCGAATAAAATTCAACCGCCAGCGGCTTTTCTGTGGAAAATATCTCGTTGTAGTTCTGATTTGTGAGTTCAGCCAACATTGTTTGTTCCTCCGATATCAACAATTTATATTGGAAATTCAAGCACATTTTTCCTACCATATTGATAGGTTTTATTTATTGTACCACGTTTGCGGCTTCTTGTCAAGAGATTAGCGCAAACACTGTTGATTATAGCCAAATTATTTCGCATTATTCTGTTGAATTGTGTGTTTTGCTACAAAATATGAAAAAAAGGTTGACAAATATATAGATTAAGGCTATAATATTCATCAAAGGTAATACATAGTAAGTTGATAGACATTCCGTATTTTGAAAAGAGGTTATGGTCATGAGAGCGATATTCACTCTCCTGCTCCGCAGGAATTTCCGGTTCGGACGATGTCCGGCGCAATATTCCGCAGAACACTGAAACAGGAGTTGCATAGATGTACATCGAGCTGAAAAATATCAACAAGAGCTTTGGCGATTTCAAAGCGTCGGACAATGTAAGCTTCGGGCTTGAAAAAGGAAAGCTGGTCGGGCTGCTGGGGCCCAGCGGCAGCGGCAAAACCACTATTCTGAGAATGCTGGCAGGTCTTGAAAAGCAGGACAGCGGCGACATTTACATAAACGGCAGAAACGTGAACTCGGTTCCGTCCAGCGAGCGGGGCATAGGCTTCGTGTTCCAGAATTACGCACTGTTTCCCTTTATGACGGTGAACTCAAACATCGCCTACGGATTAAAGGTGCAGAAAAAGGACAAGAGGTTCATCGAAAACAGAGTGCATGAGCTGCTGGAATTGGTCGGGCTGCCCGACGTCGGAAAGCGCTACCCCGATCAGCTGAGCGGCGGTCAGCGCCAGAGAATAGCCCTCGCAAGGGCGTTGGCTCCGCAGCCGGAGCTGCTGCTGCTGGACGAGCCGTTCGCAGCCATTGACGCCAAGGTTCGCAAGGAGCTTCGCACATGGCTTCGGGAAACAATCGACAAAATCGGTATCACCAGCATATTCGTCACCCACGATCAGGACGAGGCGATAGAAGTCGCAGACGAAATAGTGATAACCAACAACGGCAGGGTCGAGCAGGTCGGCACTCCCTCGGAAATATATCTTGAACCGAAAACCGCTTTCGTGGCGCAGTTCATCGGGCAGTCGGTGATGATAAAGGACTACGGCAGGCTGAAAGGCTTTTCCGCCGGAAAAAGCAGAACCGCCCTTATCCGCCCCGAATTTATCGAGATACACAAATTCGAGGACAACGGTCATCACGATTTTGAAAGCGCAATGGAGGACGCAGTGGTACGCAGCGTTTCATTCCGCGGCAATGCTTTTGAGGTAGTCGCGGACATCGGAGATATCGAGGTCATCGGCAAATACCCGCTGAACCTGCCCAAGCTGCACAAGGGCGACAGCGTGAAGATATTCATCAAGAAGCTCTACACGGTAGACGACAACAGCACCGAAATAATAGTCAACAAGGCACTGGACGTTTCGGATATCTACTATATTTAAGGAGGGCTGCACAATGAAGAAAAACAAAAAGCTCTCCGCAGCGCCTCAGAAGGTACTTCTCAGCGACAAAAAGAGCAGCAAAAAGAGCGTCAAAAAGAGCTGCATAATAAAGAAGAACGCAAAGTTCTACGCAGCGCTTCAGAAAATACTCCGCAGCGGCGTTGTATCATGGGCTATAATCCTGACGATATGGGGGCTTGGCTCTCTCGCCTATGACGAATACTTCCTGCCAAGCCCGTCGGAAACCGTCACCAGCCTTATCAAGCTGGCTCAGGACGGAACGCTCTGGGTGGATATCGCAGCCAGTCTGGGGCGTGTATTAAAGGGCTGGGCATTGGCGATAGTCTTTGCCGTTCCGCTGGGTCTGCTGGTCGGTAACTTCCGCCCGGTGCGGTGGCTTGTAGAGCCGATACTCAGCTTCTTCCGCTTTGTTCCGGCAATTGCGCTGACTACGCTGTTTCTGATGTGGTTCGGCGTTGGCGAGGAATCTAAGGTAGCGCTGATATTCTACGCTTCGTTCTTCCCCGTTTTCGTCAATACCATCGCCGGAGTTGCGACAACCGATCCTTCCCTTGTGGAAGCCGCCTCCTGCATGGGCGCAAAAAAAGCCCGCACATTTTTCACTGTGGTAGTCCCCTCTGCGGTGTCCAACATTTACACCGGAATAAGGCTCGGCTTAAGCTCCGCATTCATCTGCGTTATCGCAGCGGAAATGCTGGTGGGAAGCGACGGTCTGGGCTACCTCATTAACAGCTCCAGACAATACTATAAGACAAGCTGGGCGTTCGCAGGCATAGTCACTCTTGCGGTGATAGGCTTTGCCGCCGACAGACTGCTCCAGTTTATCGGGAAGAAATTCCTCATACACTTTGGTGTCAAATAATATGGAAAACTAAGGAGAGATAATCATGAAGATTCGCAGCATTTTTAAGACAGCAGCCGCACTTGCGGTTTCAGCCTCGCTTCTGACGGCGTGCGCAGGCAACGGCGGCTCACAGACAAGTTCCGACGACAACGCTGTCAGAACTATCAGAGTAGCCAACATGACAGGTCAGCCGGATCAGTACGCTGCCTTCATCGGCACTCAGCAGGGCATTTTCGAGAAATACAACATCAATGTGGAAGCCACGGAATATGCATACGGAATAAACACCGTTGACGCCGTTGTTACAGGCACTGCCGATATCGGACAGATGGCTGACTTTGCAACGGCAAACCGCTTCGGAAACACTCTCGAAGCCACAAATCTGGTAATAGCTTCCGACCTTTCATCAAGCATATCCGGCAACGGCGGCGTTTATGTTGCGCCGAAGTACGCAGACGCTGTTCTGGCAGGAGATGTTTCGACGCTGGACGGCAGCGAGGGCTGGGTAACATGCATAGGAACAGTAACCGAGTACTATAACTGGCAGGCGCAGACCTATCTCGGTCTTGACCCCGACAAGCAGAACTCACTCAATGCCGCAGATTCCTCAACACAGCTGGCAGTGGTTCATCAGGGCAGCGCCTCCGCAATAGTTGCAACAGGCTCAATGGCTGAAAAGGTTGAAGAAGAGGGCTGGGTCAGGGTCGCCAATACCACCGATGTCGGCATAAATGTATCCGCTTACCTCATCACCACCAAGGATTTTGCGGAGAACAACACGGATCTGCTGGCGGATTACCTCAAGGCAATCGATGAAAGCACACAGTACATAAACGACAACCTTGACGAGAGCGCAAAGGCAATATCCGAGAAATTCGGCATTGACGAGGATACTTTCAAGTCCAACTGGGAAAGCTACACCTTCAAATTCGGTCTTACCGAAACTGCGGCGGCACATCTTGACGAGATAAACGAGTGGGCGTTCCAGAACGGAAAGTTCCCCACCGAATACAACATCAGACAGTTCTATTTCACCGCAGCGGCGGAAAAGGCGTTCCCCGAAAACACGGACGTTGATCTTTCGAGCGTACAGCAGTAAGAGAGGAGATTTTATCATGGGTTATCCCAGCATTTATCCTACGGGAGTTACGATTTTCAACAAGGACAAGGCATACGGCGGCTATACCATATTCCCCTCCGCAAAGGGTGCGCTGCTCATTGACATGAACGGCAGAGAGGTAAAGCTGTGGGCAGGCTTGGGCGGATTTCCGAACAAGCTGCTCCCCGGCGGCTATGTAATGGGTACAACAGGCGCCAGAGGCGGAAAGTTCAGCTATCAGGATCAGCTTGATCTTGTTCAGGTGGACTGGGACGGTCATATCGTGTGGAAGTTCGACAAAACAGAGTTGGTTGCCGACCCCGGCAAGGAGCCCGTATACATGGCACGTCAGCACCATGATTTCCAGAGAGAGGGCAATACCGTCGGCTATTACTACCCCGGCGGAGAGCCAAAGACAGACGGCGGCAACACGCTGATACTCACTCACGAAAATCTTTACAACCACAACATCTCCGACAAGCGCCTTATCGATGACAAAATTATCGAGGTTGACTGGGAGGGGAATATCCTCTGGAGCTGGCGCGCCTCCGACCACTTTGACGAGCTGGGCTTTGACGAGGCGGCAAAGAATGCCATGTTCAGAAATCCCGGACTTCACGGCGAAGCCGGCGGCGACTGGATGCACATAAACAACTTTGCACCCTTGGGCGAAAATAAGTGGTACGACAGCGGAGATACACGCTTCCACCCGGACAACATAATCTTTGACGCACGCAACTCAAACATTCTCGCAATCATCGAAAAATCCACCGGTAAGATTGTATGGCGCTTAGGCCCCGATTTCAACGAAAACGAAGCCACACGCAAGCTCGGCTGGATAATCGGTCAGCACCACCTGCACATGATACCCAAGGGACTTCCCGGCGAGGGCGATCTGCTGGTATTCGACAACGGCGGCGAGGGCGGCTACGGCATTCCCAACCCCGCTTCCGCAACAGGCGTGAACAATGCGCACCGCGACTACTCCAGAGTGCTTCAGTTCGACCCGACAACGCTTGAAATCAAATGGCAGTACACTCCGCTGGAAGCGGGAAGTCTGCTGTTCACCGACGCTTCGAGATTTTACAGTTCCTACATAAGCGCCGCACAGCGTCTGCCCAACGGCAACACTCTCATCACCGAGGGTTCCGACGGACATCTGCTGGAGGTAACGCCGGAGCATGAAATAGTCTGGGAATATGTAAACCCCTATTTCAAGTCCTTGGGCGGCAATTTCAAGAGCAACATGATATACCGTGCATACCGTGTACCCTACGAGTGGGTGCCGCAGCTTGAAAAGCCGGAGGAAACCTCCATAGAGCCGCTGAATATCAAGACGTTCAGAGTTCCGGGTGCGGCGGCAGGCGAAGCCGTTCCCACCGCAGTTGACGGTATCGACCCCACAAAGGAGATATCGCTGACGGGTTCAAACAGCGATGATGATGAGGACGAGAGAATAGATTTCTGCGTTGCCTCAATCAATAAAAGTGAAATAGATAAGAAGTAATATACAATAGAGGGCGGCAAAATGTCGCCCTCTTAGTCCGTCGAAAAAGCCCGCACTCGGCGCAAAGCGCCGCTTAACAAGTATTTTGCAGCACAGAGGCGCATTTTTCCGTTTTCACGAAGTGAAATCGCCG
>CAYRLM010000103.1:5182-8200 GCA_964425035.1 uncultured Ruminococcus sp. | reverse complement strand
TCTCCTATCGAATTTCTTTTTGCCTTTCGTGTACAATATCATTGACAAACCTACAGTTATGAAAAAAGTATGAGAGATAAGCGGAATTTACATCGAAGCTTATCTCTCATAAAAGGTATTTTGATTTGCGGAATTATCGGCGGATTTCAGTCCGCGCGCTGCGCTCTTCTGCTGCGCTTGTTCTCGTACATTCGTGCGTCTGCGGTGCGAAGCACCTCGTCAATCGTGACGTTTTCGCTGAGATCCGCCCTTTCCCAGCCAACGCTGACGCCAACCGAATAGGAAGCTCCCGAAGTCCTGTTATAGCGGTCAAGATACGACTGAACGCTGCCGATGTAGCTTTCCGGCGAGAAATCCTCCCCGATGCCTATCACCGCAAACTCGTCGCCGCCTATCCTCGAGCAGGCAATGATCGAACCGGTATCGGAAAGCAGTGCGGCGGCAATGGCACGAAGCGCCCTGTCGCCCTCGTTGTGTCCGAAGGTGTCGTTGATGTATTTCAGCCTGTCCATGTCGATCGAGAAAATATACGCCGCTGCGCCTTGGGCTGCGGCAGCTTCAAACTGCTTGTAAAAGCCCCTGCGGTTCAGCAGACCCGTCAGCGGATCATGTACATGCATAACCGCAAGCTCGCTGTTTGCTCTTTCCAGCTTTACACGGTTTATGAGATTTTCCAGAAGCTGCGACGTGTTGCCTATGTACCTGCGGCGGTTGGTGTAAACAAATTCCTCCGCAAATGCCATGGACGCACAGGCGTAGCCGAGAACCTCCTCCATAAAATGCAGCGGCGAGAAGAACAGCACGTCATGCTTTTCCAGCACCGTTTCCATATTCGGCAGAAGCTCGTCCGTGGGGAACACCGCCCCGTCGCCGTACAGCTTGTCCATATCCCTTATCATAAATGCGTTCATGCTGTCGGTGAAATAACCGTGGAAACGCTGCTCGCTTTTACGCTCGTCGAATATGTCGGTATTTATGCAGAACCACTCGTAATAATCGCCGTATTTTTGCATGACCGCCGCAAGCTCGTTAAGGCTATGGCAGCCTGTGGCATTCCGCAGATAGCTGAACATGAAATCCTCGTGCCATGCGGAATTGCTGACACGGTCATACAGCTTGATTATTTTCTCGCAGGGATCCATTGTGTTGGCGGGCATACAGCCGCAGGAATGTGCGATACGCAATTTGTAGGGGATATGTGCGCTTGCGACAGGCTTTCCGCCGCAGGCCTCCCGCACCATATCCATCGCCGCTGCGCCTATCCCGGCGAAATCAATGGCGGCGGTGGTGAGCCTCGGCTGGCAGTATTTCTCCAGCTCTATCCCGTCAAACCCGGTTACGATAATGTCCTCAGGAACCTTTATATCCAGCTTTGCAAGATAGCGGCACACCGAAATCGCCATGGAATCGTTGCAGCAGATAATCGCCTGCGGCAGCGGCAGACCGCTGCTCATGAACTCGTCCATTGCCTTTACGGTGGGAGTGTCCCAGAACTCGCCGTAGCCTACCCTGCGCTCGTCGTATGGGATATTATTTTCGGCCAGCACCTTTTTGAAGCATTCAAGGCGTTTATCGGAGAACGTGTTGTTTCTTATTCCCGCCATGAAATTCACGGTGCGACAGCCATGCTCCTCTATCACATGGCGCACAATCTGCTCAAAGGTGGTTGTGTCGTCAAGACAGATACACGGAGTACCCTCGTATTCCCTCTCAACGGTTATGACAGGTATTCCCGCACTTTCGGCGTCGCCTATAAGCATATGGGAAACCTCGTCGTTGAGCATGGACTCCGAGAAAATAATCAATGCGTCCAGCATATCCATATTCACAAGCTTGTAAATGCTGGCTTCGCCTGCGGTTTCCTCCGTTCCCTCGTACAGGTCGCAGTAGGACGAGAACAGCATGACCTTCCAGCCGCATTTTATGGCGCAGGCGCATATGGAATCAATGCTGCCTTTTATGTCCTCGTTGGTTATTTTTGAGCTGCATATGCCGAGTATTCTGTATTCTGTTTTTTTGCCTTTGAACATTGTAAGTACCTTCCGCCGGGATCTTTCTTCTGTGGTAACGTTTTCACGACGTCCCGCACAACGCCTTATGTGTATTGAAACGGCGTCGTTAATATGATATCACAATTCGGCGGTTTTGTCAACCGATATATTTCGTTATTCGCAAATGCGGCGGAGAATTTTGCGGCAGGGTGAATATCTGCGGCTTTGGAAGCTGTCAAGCCATGTAAATTTCTGTTGATTTTTCGGGTTTGTAAGCCGATAGCTTACCAAATTTTTTCCCGAATATAGTATAATGATGTAGGTGCAGGTCGAAACCGTTTATCCACATAAACCGATACGGGCGGCGTTTGGCAATTCGCCCTGCGCATTTACTCTAAACGTAAAAATGGAGGTAATTCAATGAAAACCAGAACTTTACTTGCAGCGGTTGTAACGGCAGGGCTGCTCATATCCACGGGCTGCGCAAGCGACACTAAGCCGTCGGCGAGCAATTCTACTTCTCAGTCGGCTTCGCCAAGCATAGTCATAGCCGACGCAACAACAGAAGAAGCTGAAACAACGGCTTCAACAACCGTTGCAACAACTTCGGCAACGACCGCTGCGACAAAAACGGAAGCTGAAATTGCCGCAGAAAAGCTTGCAGAATACAAACCTGTAATAACCAATATTGAACTTAACAATACCAATCATCCGGAGATAAAGTGGAATTCTGAAATTGGAGATGAATATATTGATGGAAATTGCGTTTATATTCTTTATCGTTCAAGTTCACCGAATTCATACGGTGAGGAAATTAACAGAGGACATATATGGAACGAACCTACTGATTGGTCTTCATCATTGAGTGAGGGAGAGACATATTACTATTTCCTTCAGTTTCTTAACAATACTTTAAGTACAAGCCAGATGTCAGACCCATATCCCTATTATTATGAAAAACCAAAACCGGATGTCCACCAGTATACCCACACCTTCTCCGCTCCGAACGGAATAACGGTCATTCCCG